>NZ_CP157942.1:1200000-1500000 GCF_040207875.1 Wolbachia endosymbiont of Armadillidium arcangelii | reverse complement strand
TCTTATTAGTATAATAAGGAAAGTGGGAAAGTTTGTCAAGTGGTTTTTATTGGCTGTTGTGCTGGAATAGGTCTACTTTGATGGCAGTTTAAATTTCACAATAAATTGTTTGTTTAGTTTCCATAGCTTTTATATCATACTATAATTGCAACTGTTTTAACAGTAATCAGAGCCTAAAGGAGGCTTAGTATCAATGGATTACTCGTAAAATAAATTTTATGGGAAGTAGAGCTTGGTTCATTTGGTTGATCAGTAACTTGATTGTTATATTCAGCAATATGCAGATAATCTATACTTTTATAAGTGTAAATCTTGAAAAAGAACTTGGGATCACAATTGCGCAAGTTGCACTGGCTAATTCAGCATATACTTGGACTTTTGCCATCTCACAATTTTTCAGTGGGGCAATGTTTAACGTTTTTTCCAGTAAAAAAATTTATTTTTTCTCATTGTCAATTATGATCTTTGGGTTTTTTGTCCTTATCAACAGTGACAATTTTGCCCATTTAATTTTATCTCAATTGTTGATTGCAATTGGAGCATCGTTTGGTTTTATTGGCGCTGCTCATATAAGTAGCACATACTTTCCCATTACCCAATTTGGATTAATGTTTTCACTAGTGCAGACAATTTCAAGTCTTTCCGCTTTGATGATTCAAATGTTATTCTCTAGCTTTCTTGCTGAAGGTGCAGATTGGAAGAATCTAATTGTATGCGTAATATTATTTGGCGTGTCAATATTTGTACTTATGTTTTTTTATCCAGAAGGATTTTCAAAAAAAAGTTTGGAAAGATACATAATAAAAAGCTCTATAAAAACAGTAATACGTTCTGTACTAATGGTGCTAAAATTAAGAGATATCTGGATAACCTCAATAGTGGGTGCTATTACTTTTGGAACATTTTTAGCGCTTAATATGTTGTGGGCACCAAGGTTACTAATCAACTTAGAGCTCAATACAATGGAGTCAGGTGTGGCAACTGCAATATTGTGGCTTGGTCTTGCAATTGGTGCTCCAATTGCAGATCTAATCTCAAATCTATTTGAAAATAGAAGGCACGTAATCTCCGCTTTTGCTCTACTGCAAGGCATTTCAATTGTTATTTTACTATACAGCCACTTAACAGTTCATATTGTATACTTTTGTATGTTAATGTTTGGTTTTTTTTCAGGAGGACATATGCTTAATTTTACTGTTGGCAGTGAGATTGTGGAGCGGAAATACATTAGCACATCATCATCCATTATCAATGGATTTATGTTTATTGTCAGCGGAATTGTAGTATCAGTTTTAGCGCTTTTTCCAGATTATCAAAAAGCGCTTTTCACAGTATTTGCGATGTTAGCAGTTGCTAGTATTTTAAATTATGCCACAAAAGAAACATACTATAAAAATAAAGTAGCTGAATCTTGAGTCGATTGCTATATTATATTGACATACTGTAATAAATTATGGCAATAAAAGACACAACAGTAACTAAGGCAACAATAGCTGAATGCATAAATCAGGAAATTGGACTATCAAAAGAAGACTCTATTGCGATAATAGATGATATATTGAATGAGATAAAGACAAGCTTGGTAAAAGATGGAATAGTAAAAATATCTTCATTTGGAACATTCTTGGTTAAAAAAAAGAAAGAAAGGCCAGGAAATATACCAAATACATCGAAAAAAGTAGTAATTCAAGCGAGAAAATCAATTTCTTTTAGATCTTCACAAGTGTTAAAGAAATCAATAAATAATCGATGAATAAGGAAAAATTATTTTATACAATTGGGGAAGTAGCTGAAGAACTACATTTGGAACAGCATGTTTTGAGATTTTGGGAAAGTCAATTTCATCAAATCAAACCCATAAAACGTAAGGGAAGAAGACTATATGATCGTAAGTGTATAGAGGCGATAAAAAAAGTAAAATACATGCTATACGATAAAGGATATACAATAAAAGGAGTACAAAAGGAATTTTGTAATGACGTAAAAATCAATCATGATTTAAGGAATTTGTTTCAAGAACTTACTGATTTAAGAGACTATTTGATTGATAAAATAAATGAAGAAAGTAATGAGCAGACGTAAAACACTATAAAGTTTTGTGAAAGTTGATATATCTAGAGATAAGTTTATGTTTCGTATAGTCTTGTTCTTTATATTATCAGCAATACTGATAAGCTGTGGCCTGCAAAAACCTGCTTCTGTACTACTTAAAGGTGAGGAGTTTTATGGGAAAAGAGACCTAGAGTACACAAGGGAATACCATTTGATTAAAGAAAATGTTGATTCTTCGCTGCGAAAAGAAAGTAGAAAAGCCTTCGTAGATAAGGTATATAACAATAATGCACAAAGCATGTGTAAATTTGTAATACCGGTTAAAGGTGCAGCTACCTCTTCTGATAAAATATGTCAGGATGGCATAAAAATTACTGCTCAAAATGGAATAAATGTTATTGCTTCTGCACCTGGCAAAGTAATATACGTAGGTAAAGGACTGAGGTGGTATGGAAATTTAATTATAATGGAACATAAAGATAATTACATGACTATGTACTCCTATTTAAAAAACATACAAGTTGAAATTGATGATAAAGTAAAACAAGGCCAGGTTATTGGGTCTGCAGGTAAATCAAGCACACAAGATAAAGATCCGCAGATGTGTTTCACAATACGGCATAATGGTCAAGCAGTCGATCCTTTGGCACACATAAATTGTGATTAAATTTATGAAATATGATTTTAAAAACATTGAAAAATTCTACCAAAATAAGTGGGATTTTTCTGTAAGCAAAGATAGTAAAAAGAAGAAATGTTACGTGTTGGAAATGTTTCCATATCCATCTGGTAAGATTCACATGGGGCATCTGCGCAACTATGCAATAGGGGATGTAATAGCACGTTACAAGAGAGCTCGTGGATTTGAGGTTTTGCACCCAATTGGCTGGGATGCGTTTGGATTACCAGCTGAAAATGCAGCGAGAGACAATAACATTAACCCTGCGGCGTGGACAAAAGAGAATATAGACAATATGCGTGCGCAGCTAAAGTCTATAGGTCTTTCCTACAACTGGAATCGTGAGCTCTCCACATGTGATCCCGATTATTACAAACACGAACAGAAATTTTTCCTGGATTTTTTAAAGCATGAGCTTGCCTATCGAAAAGAGTCGTGGGTTAATTGGGATCCAGTGGACCAAACAGTGCTTGCAAATGAGCAAGTGGTTGATGGAAAAGGATGGCGATCAGGTGCAGTTGTTGAAAAACGTAAGTTATCTCAATGGTTTTTGAAGATTACTGATTTCGCTGAAGATCTACTTGAGTACTTGCAAAATTTAAAAAACTGGCCAGAAAAAGTCAAAACGATGCAAGAACGCTGGATAGGAAAGTCCGAAGGGGTAACTATAGAATTTGAAATAGTTGGCTTGAATAAGAAGTTAAAGATTTTTACAACTTCTCCTCATACTTTATTTGGAGCTTCTTTCTGTGCAGTGGCAGCAGAGCACCCTATTGTGCAGGATTTAAAAGATGGTTCTTTTGCTGTCATTCCAGACGCTTCTGAAGCTTTGTCATCCCAGTGCTTCGACACTGGGATCCAGGAAATAAAATCGAAAAGAGAGAGTGACGGAAAAATCGGGATTTACACAGGATTAAATGTCAAACATCCATTTCTTAATAAAGAGTTGCCACTTTATGTAGCGAATTTTGTGTTGATGGAGTATGGAGAAGGTGCAATTTTTGGTTGCCCTGCACATGATCAGCGTGATTTTGAATTTGCGCAGAAATATGATTTGCCGATTATTCCCGTTGTTTCTTTGGCCCACTTAGGTGTCATTCCAGCGCGTGACCAGGATTCTTATAATCGATCCCAGTGTCAAGCTACTTGGATGACAGAGGATTTAAATGAAGCCTATACTGGCGATGGAGTGATGTTCAACTCCGAATTTTTAAACGGACTAACGGTTAATGAGGCAAAGGAAGTAATCATTAAAAAGCTTGAGGAAAAAGGAATAGGTAAGAAAACAATAAACTATCGTTTGCACGATTGGGGAATTTCAAGGCAACGTTATTGGGGATGTCCTATACCTATTATATATTGTAAAGATTGCGGAACTGTGCCAGTTCCAGAAAAAGACCTTCCTGTAGTTCTACCAACGGATGTAGAATTTACAAGTGGTGGTAATCCTCTGGATAAGCACCCAACTTGGAAATTTGTTGATTGTCCAAAGTGCGGAAAGCAAGCAGAGCGTGAAACTGATACATTCGACACTTTTTTCGAGTCTTCTTGGTATTTTGCTGCATTTTGTAGTGAAAATAAGTCTATCAATAAAGATGCGTGTAATCGTTTTATGCCTGTTGATTATTATATAGGTGGGATAGAACATGCAATTCTGCATTTGCTTTATTCAAGATTTTTCTGCCGTGCTTTGACCAAATGTGGCTATTTTGATATTAAAGAGCCTTTTTCTACTTTAATCACTCAAGGAATGGTCTGCCATGTAACTTATAAAGATGAGAATGGCAAATGGCTCTTTCCTGAAGAAGCAAAAGATTTGATGGCACGAGGTGCTAAGGTTCAAGTTGGGAAAGTTGAAAAGATGAGCAAATCGAAAAAGAACACAATTGACCCAAACTTTATCATAGAAAAGTACGGTGCTGATACTGCTCGCTTGTTTGTATTATCTGACACTCCTCCAGAAAAAGATATGGAATGGTCAGATGATGGCGTAGAAGGCTGTTCTCGCTATATAAATAAATTGTGGCGTATGGTAATGCAGCTAAGGCCTATACAACTGCCTGTCATTCCGGCACGTGATGCTGCAGTGTCACGCACTGGGATGACACCAAATTACACAGATAAACTTCTAGAATATAGAAAAAAAATTCATAAACTCTTACACGGACTTACAGATGACTTGGAAAACTGCAGATTAAACTGTGTGGTAGCAAAATTCCGTGAAATGACGAATTTAATAGCCGAAATAGATGTAAAAACTGGAAAATCTCTTATTGATGAAGGTATATGTATACTAATCAGAGTAATCGAACCGTTCATACCACATCTAGCTGAAAGCCTATGGCAAGAAATAGGAGGTCAACCTTGGCCAAAAGCTGATGAATCACTACTAATTGATAATATGGTGACTGTGGCAGTGCAGATCAATGGAAAGTTGCGTGCGACTATCAAAGTAGCAACTGATTTACCTCAAGAAGAATTGAAGAAAATAGCAACAGGTTCTGTATCTAATAGAATCGATCAAAGCAAAATTCGCACTATATATGCTATACCAAATAAGGTAGTAAACATAGTTATATAAAAATTTGAGTAGCACGTCCCTAATTTTATAGTTATACTTTTTTTGATATGCAGTTATATCTTTTTTAATATAAAGGATATATACTTACGCATTATATATTTTTTTGTATGGGTAGTTATATGAAAATAAAGAGATTGTGTGTTTTGGCTGTATTGCTCACTTCATCTCTAGCAGGTGCAGATGATAATGCAGCGGCTAATTTAGAGAGTCAGTACTATGCAGGTTTAAACTTTGGTGCTGGTTGGGGTGATGGCTTTAAAATGAAACCTGGCGTTGTTCTTGGTTACCATTATGATCAAAACTCCGAATTTGAACTTGAGGTTCTCAGTAATGTTAAGTCATTAAAGAGCATAGGAGCTAGCTTATTGGTAAACTACCGCTTCTATCCTGGTCTTAATATTGATCCCGTTAAGCTATACGTTAGTGGAGGTTTAGGTGGATATGTCCAGATAATTGAAGCTAAATCAGGATCAAACGCAGCTCAAGCATTACAAAATGTAGTAGGCAAGGACACGTCATTAGGCGGGGCAGTAGAAAAGGCAGACGCGTTAGCAAGCAGGTTAGTAGAAAAGGTGGGGGTAGTAAAAAATGTAGCGGAAAGGGTAGACGAGGCAGTAGGCGAGATAATAGGTACAGCCCCAGAACCATCTTTAGTAGATAAAATACTGGGTGCTATTTCGTACAAACTAAAGGTTGGTGTTGATTATGAAGTTACTCCGCAGATAATTGGTACAGTTGGTATGACCATGGGTGGGCAACTAAGTAGTTTTAAACCACCATTACAAATACCGGACGCGATGCTAGAGGTAGGAATACGTTATAATTTTTAATGCTCTAAATTGCATATTTCTGTAGTGGATAAGGTGATCCTGCAAAGTGGTTTGCTGTTTGGACAAAATTAGATGTTATTATCTAGAGACGGGGTATCTATTCTTCTCATGCCCTCAACTAATGAAATTAGAAGCATCAACTCCCTGCTGCAAGCAAGCAGCGACTACAGTGTTCATCATTAGAAATGCAATTGTCATCGGGCCAACGCCTCCTGGTACTGGAGTAATTGCTTTGACTTTTTCTTTTATTCCTTCGAAGTCAACATCACCTACGAGCTTACCTTGATTTCCTACATTAACACTATTTATGCCAACATCGATCACTATTGCACCTTTCTTTATCCAATCTGCTTGAACAAAATTTGGCTTTCCGACTGCTGCAACTACTATATCCGCTTTAGAGCAATATTCAGCTAAATCCTTGCTTTGTGAGTGTAAGATGGTAACGGTGCAATTTTCTTGTAACAATAGGTGAAACATTGGTTTACCCACAATATTTGACCTACCAATCACCACTGCGTTTTTACCGGAAAGGTTCTCTTCAATTGATTTAATTAAATGCAAAGAACCTTTAGGAGTGCAAGGTATAAGGCAGTTTTTTTCACCTTTAACTAATCTACCAACGTTTTCATTGTGGAAGCCATCTACATCTTTTTCAATACTTACTGCGTTAATTACTCTGCTTGCACTAATATGATTTGGTAAAGGCAACTGTACTAAAATGCCATGCACAGATCGATCTTCATTTAACTCATTGATTTTTTCAATCAATTCATCTTCTGAAATATTATTAGGCAAAACAATGGTCTCAGAACTTATGCCTATTGATTCTGCTTTTTTCTGTTTGTTGCGGACATAAACCTGACTTGCTGGATTGCTGCCCACGAGAATTACTTTCAGGCAAGGAAAAATATTATGCTCTCTCTTTAAAGTATCAATTTTTTGTGATAGCTTCTCACAGAGACCATTAGCTATTTTTTTACCGTCAATAATAATTGTCATTTCCTTGCCACTCCTTGAAATTAGGTAATGCGATATTAAATAAATTCAATACTTTACCAACAGAATGATTTACAATATCACTCAAAGATTTTGGTTTAATATAAAAAGCAGGCATTGGCGGAGCAATAATTGCTCCCATCTCCGTTAGTTTTAACATATTTCGTAGATGCCCAAGATGTAGTGGCGATTCTCGCACCATAAGAACTAACTTTCTTCTTTCTTTTAGCGTTACATCTGCAGCTCTTGTCAATAGATTGGAAGTAACACCTGATGCAATTTCAGACATTGTCTTCATAGAACATGGAGCAATAACCATCCCTGAGGTTTTAAATGAGCCGCTTGCTATTTTTTCTCCTATTTTTTCTTCAGAATAGTAAAAATCTGCAAGCAATGTAATATCTTCAAGTTTTTCTTTCATCTCATGAGCTAGAGTTATTTTTCCAGCACTGCTGATCACTAAATGAGTTTCATGGTTGGTATTTTTTAGTGCTTCTAGAATCCGTACACCATAAATAGAACCAGATGCTCCACTTATTCCAACTACAATTCTACTATTCACTTAGTTCTTCTTCGCAACTCATTCCTAATGCACGTTTATAGGTATCAAGTAATATTTCCTGTTCCTCTCTGTCACCATCATCCATCTTTCTTAGCCTAATAATTTGTTTCATCACTTTTGCATCCCAGCCTTCATCTGCGGCTTTTGCATATATATCACGAATGTGATCTTGCACATCCCTCTTTTCTTGTTCAAGTTTTTCGATTCTCTCTATGTAACTCTTCAACTCTTCAGCCGTTATTTTTACTGTATCTTCCATAGAACCCAACTAATTAATTGCTACTATAGTATTATCAGTTTTTACTTGTACTTCAATAACAGTAATAACATTTTTATCTTTTTTTAAAATCTTAAAGCAAAAACCGTACATGAAAAATTCTTCGTTTTCGTCAGGAATGCGTTCTATCTCGTTTACAATCATACCCGCTAGAGTCGTAGCTTCATCATCAGGGAGATTCCAGTGTAACTGTCTGTTAATGTCTCTAATAGTAGATTTCCCTTCTATGTGATACACATTATCAGATATTTTTTTTATAAAATTCTCCGTGATCAAATCATGTTCATCCGAAATTTCTCCAACTATTTCTTCCAGTATATCCTCAAGAGTTACGATTCCCTGCAGTGCTCCATACTCATCAATAACAAATGCAAGGTGTTTCCTGTTTTTACGGAAGTTGTGAAGTTGTACACTAAGCGGCATACTTTCTGGTATAAACCAAGGCTTTGACATAACCTGGGCAATCTCTATTTTATTATCCTTTTCACGCAAGGCGTTTATTAGATTTTTCACGTGAACCACTCCAACAATATTATCTGGTTCTCTTTGCCATAAAGGTACTCTACTATGACTGCTGATTAAAATCTCTCTTATTAAATCTTCTTTGTTTCGATCTATATCAAGAGAAAATAAGTTTCTCCTGTGGATCATAATTTGTGATATTTCTGTTTCAGCCAAATCAAGTATACTACTTAGCATATCTAAATCCTGTTGCAGCATAGTTCCTTCACTGCGGTGAAGAGTAATCATATTACGCATTGCGTCTGCTGCGGATATTATCTCCCTATTCTTATGAAGCCCACATAACTTCAGAATGAGATTGACAATAAACTGAATGCCTAATGTCAATGGAGAAAGAATCTTGACAAAAAACAGCATAAAATAAGCAGAAAGTAATGTAAATTTTTCAGGATTTTGTATGGCGTAAGTTTTTGGTAAAACTTCACAAAATAGCAAAATACAAAACGTCATCATGACTGTTGAAAGAAATATGCCCTCACGCCCAAAAGAATTTATAAATATTGCTGTAAATAAAGCAGAGCAAGTAATGTTAATAATTGTATTGCATACTAATATTGTTCCTATTGTTAATTCTTTTTTACCTAACAAAAGGTCTATTATCTTAGCTTTTTTGTGACCTTCTAGCTTTAGTTTATTGACTCGGGAGCGGCTAATTGAGGTTAACCCTATTTCTGCTCCCGAGAACAAAAACGATAAAATCAACAAGAAGAAAATTGCTGACAATACTGAAACCAATAACCAATCCATTAAAGTATGATGTTATTGCAATATAGAAACAGAGTTGATTTTATATGTTGTAAGGAGCATTTGCAAGTTTATATATCTTTAATATTAAAAAACAAATCATGAAATATATCACACACTGCATTCACATGCACACTCTCAACAATAAGTGGAGGAGTTATTCTTATTACTCTATTATTTAAAATTTTAGTCACTATTAAGCCATTGTCAAGGGATTGGCTAACAATTTTATCAGCCAAAGGTACTCTAAGCTCTATCCCTATCAATAAACCCTCTCCACGAACTTCTGAGATTATCTTCGGAAATTCTTCAGCTAAAGGCAACAATTTTTCTTTTAGATATTTACTAACCTTCTTAACATGGTCAAAAAAGCCTTCTTCTAGCATTACATCGAGTACTGCATTACCAACAGTCATAGCAAGTGGATTGCCACCATAGGTTGATCCATGAGTTCCTGGAGTAATTGCTTCTGCTATGTAATCTTTTACTAAACACGCAGCTAGGGGAAATCCATTACCCATAGCCTTCGCACAAGTGAGCATGTCAGGTTCAGCTCCTATATTTTGATAGTAAAATAGAGAGCCAATCCGTCCATATCCGCATTGCACTTCATCAAAGCATAAAATTATTCCTTGAGCTTTTGTTATCTCTCTTACTCTTTTTAGATACCCTACGTCCAATGGATGTACCCCTCCTTCACTTTGTATAGGCTCTAAAAATATAGCAGCTGTTTCATTGCTGATTTTTTCCTCTAGCGCTTTAATGTCATTTCTTGGTACCTTGTCAAAACCAGAAAGGAGTGGAGCAAAACCTTCGCGTGATTTTTCATTTCCTCCAGCAGAAATTGCAGCAATACTGCGGCCATGAAAACCTCCTTCAATTGTAATGATGCGATTACGCTTTTCCTGATTTTTTGAGTAGAAATAACGGCGAATAAATTTAATTGCAGCTTCTGTTGCTTCAAGTCCACTTGAGCAGAAAAAAACTTTATCAGCAAAGGTAAGTTCTGTTAAACGCTGAGCGAGCCTCTCCTGCTCAGGGATAGTGAAAATATTAGAGCAGTGCCACAATGAACCCAATTGCTCTTTCAGTTTATCTGTAATGTATGGATGACAATGGCCTAGAGAGGTTGTAGAAATTCCCGCAGCAAAGTCTAAATATTTTTTACCATCCTTATCGAAGAGATATACTCCTTCTCCTCTAACTATAGAAGCTTCAGATCTATTATAGGCATTAACAATATGATCCATTTTAAATATTATCTATACTATGCATGAAATTGATATAAAGCTTTTCCTTCATAACTAAAAATTTAGCTAATATTCCATAGCTCAACATAAAATTCAGAAAATTTAATTATGTATAAAAAAGTAAAACTACACTAATTCACACTCAGCAAAAAAGAAAGCTATTTCCCTATGAGCATTTTCTAGACTATCAGAACCATGAACTCTATTTTCACTAATGTCATCAGCAAAATCACCTCTGATTGTGCCTTTATCTGCCTGTTTTGGATCTGTAGCTCCCATGATTTGTCTGTATTTACTTACTGCATTTTCACCAACTAAAACTTGAACTATCACAGAACCAGAGGTCATAAATTCCACTAATTCTCCAAAAAAAGACCTATCTTTATGAATTTCATAAAACAGCTCTGCTTGTTTTTTTGTCAGCAGCATCATTTTTTGTGCTATAATTTTCAGCTCAGAGCTTTCAATGTATGAATTTACCTTGCCTGTAATGTTATTTTTTACTGCATCAGGTTTTAATATTGAAAGTGTTTTCTCAATTGCCATGTTGTTTCTTATATAAGATTGTATATTTGTAGATTTATTTTATTATAAATTTTGATTTCATAAAAGCATTTTTTTACTTATAGTTAAGAACAAACCATCAAGGAGGTATTGTATGGGTGAATGTTGTAAAAATAACACTACCAAACAAGCTGAGCCTACCACTGAAAAACAAGTTGGATCTACTGCTAAAAAATTGGTCAATAACTTGAAATCGTCAATTTTTTGTGGAACAAAAGGATTTTTGACTTTTAATTTGGCATTTTTAAGTTATTTGGAATATAGCTCACATCATAATACAGAATTAAAAAAAGGCGCTGCCTTTGCAATGAAAAGAAATACTATTCCGTTTCTTGAAATGGCTGTTATAGTGCCATTTGTTTGTTTTGCGCTGCCAGCTATGGTAGGTAGTATAAGTCTTATACAGTGTGCGCTTATATGTGCTGCATTGATGGTTGCAACATGCTTTTTTGTAAGAACTTTTCACGTGCGTGAGGAGTTAATGGAAAAAATCACCAACCATAGTAGAAAAGAAATAGACACGGAATTTAAGAAGGATGCTATAAAATTTCCTATTTTCAATCAAAATAGAAAACACATCGAGTATAATTCGCCTAATCTAGGGCAACCACTGTATGAAACGAGTAGCACCTCTCTTTTCGTTAAAGTTTTACTTTTCCCTCTAAAGGTTCTTCTGAAGGTCCTGCAAAGTTGTATCATGTTATCTTTAGCTGCTGTTGAACTTCTTGAAACGGTACCAAGTCTTTTTGTCGATACATTTTTTGATTGGAGCTTCACATCCACCAAGAGTAACCTGCAGAGATCAGGCCATTTATTGTATGCAAGTGTGAGAAATTTAGTGCCTGCAACTAAACTCGATGAGTGTGTAGCTAATTTTATAGGCGCCCCAGAAGTAACTTGTTGTAAGTAGTGCGTAGGTGAAAAAGGCAGTTATCTTATTTAACCTTGGCGGACCTAATTCATTGAATGCGGTTCGTCCTTTTTTATTCAATCTTTTTTATGACAGGAGAATAATCAATCTACTGAATCCCTTTCGGTTTCTTTTAGCAAAGTTTATATCTGCAAAACGAGAAAATATTGCACGAAAAATATACGAGGAAATTGGAGGTAAATCACCAATTTTGGAAAATACAAAAGCACAAGCTAATGCACTTGAATGTAAGCTTAATGAACCTATCTTGTGTCATCCCAGTGCTCAGACACTGGGATCTAGAAAAAAACACTGGATTCCAGCGTCAAGCGCTGGAATGACATCAAAAGTATTCATCTGCATGCGTTATTGGCATCCATTTGCTGATGAAGTTGTTAAAAGCGTAAAGCAATTCGATCCTGACGAAATCATTCTGCTACCACTATATCCCCAATATTCAACCACCACAACCCTGTCATCCATTGAAAATTGGCAGAAAAATGCCAAAAAATATAGCCTAGAATGTAACACAAAAGTAATCAATCATTACTATGACAATAAAGACTTTATTGAGGCTCATGTTAATCTGACGTCTAAATATTATAAATTAGCTAGCAAAATCGGTAAGCCAAGAGTCCTATTTTCAGCCCATAGCCTACCTATTAGTGTTATTAAAAAAGGCGATCCTTACGCTTCACAGATAGAAAAAACAGTAAAATTAATAGTAAAAAAATTGAATATTGAAGATCTTGATTGGGGAATATGCTATCAAAGTAAGGTTGGCCCTGTAAAATGGTTAGAGCCGAGCACTGAAAGTGAGCTGTCACGCGCAAGAGCCGATGATATACCTGTAGTTTTGTCACCTATATCTTTTGTTTCTGAGCATTCGGAAACGCTAGTTGAACTTGATATAGAGTATAAAGCAATTATCAAAGAAGGATATTACTTTCGCGTACCAACTCTCAGTACCGATTTCTTATTTATCAAGTGCTTAGCTGACTTATGTGTAAATCACCCTCAAAGTCCTAATTTATAGCACTTTTCTTTTAAGATTTTTATAGTAAAGTAGTAAAAAGCTATTATTTTATTAGCTATTTATGCTAGAAAAAAAAATAAATACATTTGCACAAAGGGTACACGCTGCCCATAACCATGATCTCAGAAAGATGTATTGTATTGCAGTAGGTTTAACAGGCATATTGTGTAAGATTTCACTACAATTTTGTTGCGAGTTTATTGACAATAACAGATCTAGTATTTCTGCTGTATCAGATATTGCCAAGTTAATAAAATTACCAACATCAGTATTATATATTCTTCATTCCGGACTCAGCTTAGCTGGATATAAAGCTCAAGATGATAAAGGTGAACCTGAAAAAACAGTACAGGTTGTAGGTAGCTCGGCCTTCTTGACACACCGTATCATAGGAATATTGATGCAGACAAAAATCATTCATTTCTTAGCTGGAAACAATAAAGATATAATAAGTTATATTAGCTTAACATCAGCAGTTCTGTTTCTATTTTCAGAATTTATAAGCTACTATTATACATGGAAGAAGTATCTGGATAATAAGGATTCTGAAAAGTCTGCTAAATATAGTAAAGACGTTATTTTTAGCACATTCGCTTTGTCATTGGGCTTGTTAAGCTTCATCTTAAAAAGAATGGAAATTTCAACCATACCAATAGATTTGGGTGGTGGTATAATCTATAACTTCAACTTAAGCGTAACAGTGAGTATAATATTAAGTCTGGCATACTTGGTATCAAACATCGATAGATTTGTCAATCAACCTAGTAATGGTACGGATCCTTCTACTGGACTTGATGGCGCTCGCCATACTCAGCATAATGGCAACATTATAGAAATTAATGATTAGAGATGAAAAGACCTAATTTCCACTGCTAATGCTAGCACTGCTAATTTGCTAACAATGTTCCAAAGTGGCAGGGTTTTATTTTCTTGGCTAATATCATAAAATTCACAGTCAGTGGAATTCAAGCTAGAATATATATCTTTTCTGCTATTACACCTATATAAGTAGCACATTGGTATATTTCCTATGTAGTATATTAGCGGTTCTGCAGGACTGCGCTTAAATACATCGATGGTTGGTACACCTTCTTGTATAATAACGCTACTTACTTCTATCCCTTCCTTTACCTTTTTCATTTTATGGCGCTTTTTTTTGTTGAGGTTTAATACTTCTTCACCGCTTGTCACTGTTATGATACCCATCCCGTATGTGCCATTGCTTGCTTTGATAAAAACGTAAGGTTGTGTTTTTATTTTATGTTCCTGATATTTTTTTTGTACTAAGGACAATATTTGATCAACTTTAACCGCTATTGCTTTTAGTGATGAATCATCATTAAAATCTACTTCATTGCAGTTTTCTGTAAATGCAGAAATAAGCCATAGATCTATTTGAAATTCGCTACAAAACTCGGATGCTAATTCTTGATAAATTTTAAAATATTGAAATTTCTGTCTACTGTGCCAACCATATAATGGGCTTGGTATTATCTCTTGTTTTACATTTTTGAGAATATCAGGAATGTGGCTTGTCATGTCTCGATTCAGTATAACAACATCGGGTACAAACCCTGAAGTTGTCTTTAGCAAAGAGTTTTCTTCTACAATAGTCTCGTATAATTCTATTAAATTATATGCTTCACTGTGAAAGAGACCGATTTTAGTCTCGAAATCTGCAAGTTGCAGTATTTTTTCTATGGCAAATACATTTTCTATATACATTTTATTTCGTGTGTAATTCTCTGGTATTATAAGAGCCTTTTTATATTGTTTTGTTTCAAAGTAGCTTTTTATCAATTTTGCTGCTGTTACTCTCGATATTTCACTTAGATTATTGAACCCTGCAGGAAACAAATTGGCGTCTACTGGAGCAATTTTGCAGCCTGAATTCCTAAGATCTATGGAGCTATAAAATGGTAATGTAAGGCCATTAAATTTTGTTTTGAACCAACTATTTATATCTTTTTCCAAATTTGAATGAATTATATTTTGCATCTACACTTTAAATGTTATAAGAAAAGTACTATATTATAAGCTATAATCTTAACTAATACTTACAATATAAAGTAGCAAAAAAATGATTCATCATGACAACAGTAAAATGTATGGGACTACTATACTGTCAATTAGAAAAGATAAAAGTGTAGTAGTAATAGGTGATGGACAAGTCTCGCTAGGCCATACCGTTATAAAATCTGGAGCAAAAAAAGTTAGGCGTCTTTCTGGTGATTCCGTAATTGCCGGTTTTGCTGGAGCAACGGCTGATGCATTTACCCTTTTTGAAAGACTGGAGTCAAAACTTGACAAACATCCGGGACAGTTAATGAGAGCATGTGTTGAACTTGCAAAAGACTGGAGAATGGATAAATATCTAAGGAAATTAGAGGCTATGATGATTGTGGCAGATAAATCCATTTCATTGGTCATTACAGGAACGGGTGACGTTCTTGAACCTGAAGATGGGGTTGCAGCCATTGGCTCTGGAGGAAATTTTGCTTTATCTGCAGCAAAGGCTTTGATTGACGTCGAAGGGATATCAATAGAGGAGATTGCAAAAAAGGCTATGAAGATAGCTGCCGATATATGTGTTTATACAAACCATAATGTAATTATCGAAAAAATAGAGGAGTAATATGTCAAGAATCTTGTGTACCAATTCTTTTGCTCAACCTGTAGTAGGTCAATCTGATAACTGCAATGAAAAAAATGTCCTCTATGAAAATGAAGGTACAGAAAGTAGTAGCACTCAAAGCTCACAAGCTTTATTAGATGATCTACCACCACAGAAAATAGTTAAAGAGCTGGATAGATTTATAATTGGGCAGAATGACGCAAAGCGTGCTGTTGCTATTGCACTCAGAAATCGTTGGCGTCGAAATAAAGTCCCACTTCCACTACGTGAAGAGATTATACCTAAGAATATACTCATGATAGGCCATACGGGAGTTGGCAAAACTGAAATAGCTCGCCGTTTAGCAAAGCTTGCTGGTGCACCTTTTATAAAAATTGAAGCAACGAAATTTACCGAAATAGGATATGTTGGGCGTGATGTTGACTCGATAATACGTGATTTAGTTGACACAGCAATAGTTTTAGTTAAGGAAAAAGCATGTAAAGCCTTAACTAAAAAAGCTTTGGATTTAGCAGAAAAGATAATAGTTAATTCCATGGTTGGCAAAGATGCAACTGAGGAAAGCAAAAAGGTTTTTAGAGAAAGACTGAGAAATAAGGAATTTGAAGATGGAGAAGTTTCTATTAACGTCAGGGAGAGCAAGGGTATGCTACCCACTTTTGATATACCTGGTATGCCAGGTGGGCAAATTGGCGTGATGAATGTAACAGAAATAGTTGGCAAGATGTTTAATGGGAGCAAAAAAACAAAAACTATTACAGTTAAGGTAAAAGAAGCTCGAGAAATATTGGTTAACGAAGAAAGTGAGAAGTTAATGGATGAAGATAAGGTAATCAAAGAAGCGATTGATCTTGTTAGCAATGAAGGCATAGTGTTTTTAGATGAAATAGATAAAATTGCAGCACGTACAGAAATAAAAGGTGAAGTCAACAGAGAAGGGGTGCAACGCGATCTTTTGCCACTACTTGAAGGAACAACTGTTTCAACTAAGTATGGTCCAGTAAAAACAGACTATATATTATTTATTGCATCTGGTGCTTTTCATTTGTCTAAACCATCTGATCTTTTACCAGAATTACAGGGTAGATTGCCAATTAGAGTGGAACTTAAGGCACTTACTCAAGAGGATTTAATAAAAATATTAAAGGAACCAGAATCTAGTTTGTTAAAGCAGTATATAGCTTTAATGAAAACAGAAAATGTGACGCTTGGGTTCACTGATGATGGTATAGAAACCATAGCTGAAATAGCGTTTACAGTTAATAGAGAAGTAGAAAATATAGGTGCAAGAAGGCTTCATACTGTCATGGAGAAGCTTTTAGATGAAATAAGTTTTATCGCTTCTGAAAAAAACAGTGAAAAATTTGTTATAGATAGTAAATATGTAAGAGACAAGCTTGAATCAATTTCAAAGCAGCTTGATTTATCTAAGTTTATACTTTAGAAGAAGCTCTTTTTAAGCAATATAGAGTATTCAAAAGATTTTATTTTTTCTTATCTCTATAGCTATATTCCTGTATCTGTTCAGCAGAGTGGCAAAATGAGGTAGATGAGAAAAGACAACTATAGGAATAAATGGTGTTATGAAAGTATATGATACTAAAAAGGCTACTTGAATTGACAAACTAGAAAGAAATGGGTGTCATGCCAGTGCCCAGACACTGGCATCCAGTTAAATTTACGGAGTATAATGGGTTGCAGTGTCAACTACTTGAATGACAATGTTTTGATACATGATCAGAATTCCTAGATCCCAGTGTCAAGCACTGGGATGACAAGAAAGGGAGCATTGGTTTCAACATTAGCCGTACATCTGAACGGATACATATTCTTTAAGCTATTTTTCAATAGTAGAATTCAAGCTTAAATCAATTATTGAGATATTTTCTTCATCAAAATCTATGTCTTTTATTAATATACCAGTTAAAAGGTCGGGTGGAGAAAGAATAGTTCTTTTATTACCAGCTCTCATTCCCACAACTCCAAGTTCTATAGCAAGTGGTGCTTTTCTGTCACCAACTTTAAACTGCACTGTTTGATCTTTGATTATATACTCACCATTATGTCTCTTTATGCTATATTGAACCGATATCTCATCACCACACTTTACTTGTTTTCCAATTTTGTTAATTAAGTCATTAAAAATCATCAGGTTATTTACTGAATCAGGATATTTATCTTTTACTTCAATCAGTTTGATGTAATAAGAGTTAAAATTCATTTTGTTGTCATCAGCGGCAATAGTAACTACACGTTCTCCGCCTTCTTTCATACCTATTACCCCTAAATTCACTTCTTTTAGATAATCCTGACCTATTTTCAAAGTGACATCAGTCGGAAGTAGCATTGCTAGATTGTTGGATATTTTGTACATTTGTAGCAGGACTTCTTGGCCACAAAAAGCCTTGCTGCCACTGCCTTCAGTAATTTCATAAAAATTTATCGGCTCTTCTTCTTTTTGCTGCGTTATTTCTTCTAAATATTCTGCTAGCCCATGCTTTTCAATATAGCGATCAAGTGCTGATTCAAGTATTGGCTTGACTAGATAACGTGCTATCGTCTGTGTTAAACCATCATGTGTGGCATTTATCTCGTAAAGCTTGTCCCCTTTTTCCGGCTTATCTTTGTTTATATAAACAATAGTAATTATAAAAGCAGAAGCTAAAGTGAGAACCATTACTACAGAGATAAATATTTGTAATATAATTTTTTTAACCATCTTTTCTTACTTGATTCAATAAATCATATAAATAATTAGTATTCCCTGAAAGCACACTCAAATTATCTGAGGCTTGTTTAAAAAGGCCATCTATATATTCTTCCATCTCACTTTTTCCAAGCACAGATATCAAATTATTTGTTTTATCCTGCTCATAATCTTCAATATCATCCTTAGCTTGAAAGATAAGCCCTAGATTTATTCCATAGTTATATGATGCTCTCCGCTCTTCGCTTGTAGCATTGCCTATTATAGCCCCTATTTCACATGAAGCTGCAAATAGTTTTGCAGTTTTCATCAAATGAACTTCCTTTATTTTATCAGCTTGGCCCGACGTCATTCCAGCGTTATACATACAGCCGTACGAATGTTGTGGTTTTAAGGTAGAAAGGGTGTCATTCCAGTGCTTGACACTGGAATCCATTTCATGTTCAGCTTCACCATCGCATGGCTTTTTGCACGAAATGCTTGTAGGTAAAGCCTTCTGGATCCCAGTGTCAAGCACTGGGATGACATAGGGTTGGGGGTTAAAATCTATATGCTCACTGTTAATATCTAAAATCTGTCCTCCCACCATTCCCCTAACTCCTATTGCCTGAGAGAGCACTTTTATAATCTCACAATTTAATGAAGATAATACCTCAAAAGCCAGGGTAAGTAGTGCATCTCCAGCAAGTATTGCTGTTGCTTCACCAAATTTTTTGTGGCAGCTTGGCTGGCCTCTGCGGGTGTCGCTGTTATCCATACATGGTAGATCATCGTGAATTAGGGAATAAGCATGAATAAATTCAATTGCTGCTGCTGCTGTTATTGCTTTTTCAACCTTTATGTTGAATATCGACGAAGATGCTATGACTAAAAAAGGACGTATGTATTTTGCAGGAGCAAGAAGCACATAACGCATGGCTGATATGAGCCTATTTTGACTATTTTTAGGTAAAATCCTGTTTATTTCTGCAATAAATAAATTTCTTGTTGCTTCATCTAGCATACAACACATTGAAGCATATCTCATCTAAAAACCTTTATAATAACCATAAAAACTATTGCAAACATCAAAATTTCTTATAACATCGAAGGTATAGATTATTTTTTGGTGAAAAATGAGTGAATTGGCAAAAAGTACTAGAGAAGATATAGAAGAAAAGGTAAAAAAGATCATACTAGAGCATATTAGTAAGGATGTAGAAAAATTTGATGGCTCTTCAAAGCTTTCAGAGCATGGTGCAGACAGTTTAGATGCAGTTGAGATTATCATGGCAGCCGAAGAAGAGTTTGGTATAGAGATTCCTGATGAAGATGCACAAAAGATGGAAACCATGGAACAGATAGTTGAATATGTAGTAAACAAAGCAAACAATTAATGTTGAATGAGCAGAAAAGTAGTAGTTACTGGTATTGGCTTAATTACTCCACTAGCAGTAGGTGTTAATAACACTTGGTCAAGGTTGATCAAAGGTAAATCTAGCATAAAAGAAATCAGTACAGATAGGTTTGATTTTTCTGATCTTGCTTGCAGGGTTGCAGGGCAAGTTCCAACGCAATCTGATGATATTGAAAGTTACTTCGATCCACTAGGTTATATTTCTGAAAAAGACCTAAAAAGAACAGATCGCTTTATTCATTACGGCATTGCAGCTGCTATTCAGGCAGTAGATGATTCACTAGTTTTGGAAAATCAAAATATTAATAAAGAGCGAGTAGGTGTAGTTATTGGTTCTGGTATAGGTGGCCTTCCATCAATTCAAGAAAACGTAATTACCATGCAAGAAAAGGGGCCTAGGCGTGTCAGTCCATTTTTTGTCCCTGCAAGCCTAATAAATTTGATATCTGGCCATATTTCTATCAAATACGAATTTACAGGTCCAAATGACTCAGCGGTCACTGCATGTGCAACAGGTGCGCATGCAATTATAAACTCAGCAAGAGCTATAAAACTTGATGAAGCTGATGTGATGATTGCAGGCGGAGCAGAAAGTGCGTTATGCAGAGTTGGAATTGCAGGTTTTGCATCGATGAAGGCGCTATCAACTAAATTCAATGATAAGCCTGAAGAAGCCTCAAGGCCATGGGATGAAGAACGCGATGGGTTTGTCATGGGCGAAGGAGCAGGTATATTAGTGCTGGAAGAATATGAACATGCAAAAAAAAGAGGAGCAAAAATATATGCAGAACTCACTGGATATGGATTAACAGGAGATGCGTACCATATCACAGCACCTCATCCAGAAGGAAGAGGCGCATTTAAGGCAATGGAGCTTGCTTTAAAAAATGCACAAATCAGCCCAAGTCAAATTGGGTATATCAATGCACATGGCACTTCAACACCACTTGGAGACAAAATAGAAGTAATAGCAATGAAGCAGTTATTCGGTGAGTATGCCTATAAAATACCTGTTTCCTCGACTAAATCTTCTATAGGACATTTACTTGGTGCCGCAGGAAGTGTTGAAGCAATATTTAGTATCCTTGCATTAAAGAGCGGAATTGTTCCACCAACTTTGAATCTGCATAAACCTTCAGAAGGATGTGATTTGAATTTTGTACCATTTGAAGCTCAAGAGCATAAAATTCAGTATGTGCTTTCTAATTCATTTGGTTTTGGTGGCACTAATGCGTCTCTTATTTTTGGAAAGTTGTAGTTAACTATGCTATTTTGAATCGACTATGAAGATGTCATTCGAGTAGCTGACACTGGAATCCAGCCTTTACATAATCATCAAAATGTTGTATTTTAACATAAAATGACTACTTTTATGCTTACCAACTTAACTAGATTCCAGTGTCGAGCACTGGAATGACACCCCTTGTTACTCCAAAATTTGCAAATTACAACAGTTGTGTGGTACTATATGAAGAGATCTGACTTGATATTGTTTGCAATTTGCCTTTTACTGCTGGTTCACTATACTTATTCAATAAAGTCTAGCTTAATAAATGCATAAAATATTAGTAAGGAGTAATCATAGACCCTTGGTTGGAAAAATCAAGATTAATGGTTCAAAGAATGCCGTCTTACCAATAATGGCGGCGAGCTTGTTGAGTAATTCTTCAGTAACTTTGCATAACGTACCTGATTTAATTGATGTACACTTGATGTCTGAGCTGCTTAAGAGTCTTGGTGCAAAAGTGAATTTCATACACAATAAAGATTATAAAGCAAATCACACTTTAAAAATTGACTGTAGCAATATCAATAACCATTTAATATCACATAAAATTGCAAGCAGACTGCGAGCATCTTTTCTAATGTTGGGTCCAATGCTTAGTAGATTTGGTAAAATTGCAACAGTGTTTCCTGGTGGGTGTAATATTGGAAAACGTCCTGTTGACATGCATATCAAGGCGCTTGAAGCAATGGGAGTTCAAATTGAAATTGATGGCTGTAATATAACTGCAACAACAAAGGGGAAATTGCAAGGCAAAGAAATAACATTTGAAAAAGTGAGTGTTGGTGCAACAGAAAATATAATAATGGCAGCAACACTTGCAGAAGGAGTAACGATAATAAGCAATGCTGCAATAGAGCCGGAAGTTCTTGATTTAATAGAGTTCCTGAAGAGGATGGGTGCCAATATTGAAGTCAACAACACAAAAATCACAATAGAAGGCGTTGAGGAATTAAACGGATGTGTCCACAAAATAATACCAGATCGCATAGAAACCGGTACATATGCGCTAGCTGCTGTCATTACCGGCGGCGAGCTAAAGTTAGAAGGAGTAAGTCTATCTGATATAGGATGTATTGCAAATGAATTGAAGACTATAGGAGCCAGAGTTGAGTTACATGACGATGGTATTATTATTTCCAGAAAAAGTGGCCCTATTAAATCTGCTCACGTTGCAACAAATCCATATCCTAACTTTCCCAGTGATATGCAACCACAACTAATGTCTGCAATGTCAATTGCAGGTGGAATATCAGTAATTGAAGAAAATGTTTTTGAAAATAGATTTGCACATGCAAATGAGTTAAGAAAATTAGGTGCTGATATCAGCATCGAAAAAAGTAAAGCTACTATAAGTGGAATAAAGAGCTTATCTGGAGCTGATCTACATGCTAATGACTTAAGATCAACAGCAGCTTTAATTCTTGCTTCTTTGGTAGCAAATGGAGAAACTACAATAAATAACTCACATCATTTATTGAGAGGATATGAAGCAATGGATGAAAAACTCAATTCATGTGGAGCTGATATCTCCTTGAGAATATATTATGAATAGGCGAACTACAATAAAAGAAATAGATGACATTCTATACGAGGAACATAAGGTATTAGATCATGGATTTGTTCGAGTGATTGATTATATGGGCTCTGATAGCGCCATAGTCCAAGCCGCTCGAGTTTCTTATGGAAAGGGAACGAAACAGATAAATCAAGATGAGGCGCTTATAAAATATTTGATGAGACACCATCATACAACTCCATTTGAAATGTGTGAAATTAAGTTTCACGTGAAACTTCCAATTTTTATTGCAAGACAATGGATAAGACATAGAACTGCAAATGTGAATGAATATTCTGGAAGGTATTCAATACTTGATAATGAATTTTATATACCAAAACCAGAACAGGTTGCAAAACAATCTGATAATAATAAACAAGGCAGTGGTGAAGCTTTTGATTCAAATACTTCAAAAGAAATAATAGATTCTCTGACAAATGATTCTAATTTAGTATATTCTCATTATGAGAAATTTATTGAGCAGGGCCTTGCAAGAGAAATTGCCCGAACTAATCTAACACTTAATTACTATACCCAATTTTATTGGAAAATAGATCTGCATAACCTTCTTCACTTTTTAAGGCTTAGAGCTGATAAGCATGCCCAATATGAAATTAGAGTTTACGCAGAAGTTATGTTGGATATAATAAAGAAATGGGTTCCGCTGGCCTATAATGCTTTCGTTGAATATTCCTTAAAATCAGCCTGCATTTCAAAAACTGGTCTTGAAATAATTCGCAAATTAATAAAAGGAGAAAATGTTACGAGAGAAGAAAGTGGCATTGGTAAAAGAGAATGGGATGAGCTGATGTCTATACTTGGTAAATAATCTTGAACTGTTGCATAGTTGTTATTTACATAGCACGTGAAGGATAGCTGTACAAAACCCAAAGGGTATCATCCGAGTAAACACTAATTTCCACCATCATCAGAAACGTTGTATTTTTTTATACTCGTGAATTTAACTAGATGCCAGACTGGCATGACACCTTCCTTTTAAAACTCTAGTAGTCAAGCGCACAACTGTTGCAATTTGTAGGCAATTTTAGTAGTAGGTGGTCAGCACTTGATGCTGGAATCTAGTAAAAAAAGCCAGTGTCAAGCACTGGGATGACACCTTTCTGATTGGAATGATAGAAGATCATGCAAAAACCCTAATTTCCTATATCAATTAATTCTCATCCACTTTTTATGTTACATAAACTCATCATTTTTATAGAACATCTCATTAAAATCATTCAAAATTCCAAAATCTTGATTTTTGATAAATAGATGCCCATCTGTAATATAGGACTCGGCAAGAGTAAATGGTTCATCATAATGCTGCGATGCTGGCTTGACAATTCCATTATATAAAACCATTATTTGCTCGTAGTTGTATCCACTACCATCATGATGTTTGCCACGTATAGTATCATAAAAATTTCTTACATCATCATACGTAACTTGCAGCTCTACCTTATATTTTCCCATTTCAATAGGTTCACCCACTTTGATTTTTAAAGAATCTTCCTGATTACTCTTCACATTATCTATAACAATTGTTTCCTCTTGCTTCTCTTCATCCTCTCTTAGCGATCTTTTATTCCTTTCTCCACTTGCAGGTTGATCTGCCGGCATTTGATCTATATTGTTAGGTTCATCTTCTTGCATAATAGTTTTTTTAAGATATTTAAGCATGTCCTCTCCAGTCTCTTCCCGAATTGCAGCTTTCTTTGAAAGTTCTTGATAATAAAAACCGTCATCACCATGTTTTTTACTATCCGCTACATCTTTGTATAACTTTGCATCTTTTATACAAAATACAGCATGATCAAGCAATGTATCTCCTTCTTTATCCACAACATTAATATCAGCACCGTTTTTTACTGGGTACTTTACTGTATCTAATTGCCCATTCCTCACTGCATGAACCAACGGTGTCCAACCATCATTATCCTGCACGTTAATATTCGCACCGTTTTCAACTAAACGCTCTATCATCCCCTTACTCCCAAGATCAACAGCAAGGTGCAAAGGTGTTAAGCCGTAGCTATCCTGAACATCAATATCCGCATTGTGCTCTATGAGATATTTAACTACTTCCATATTTTTCATGTACATGGCAAAATGTAGTGGAGATTTACCAGAGCTAATATCACGAGTGTCAATACCTACACCATGATCTATTAAGTACTTAGCAATTTCCGTGTGTTTTAGCTCGATTGCATAGTGCAGCAGCGTTTGAGCTGACGTGTTCTTGATACTAAGATCTGCATCATGCTCAACTAAACTCTTAACTATTTCCGCATGTCCTAGCTTAATAGCAGCAAGTAACGGAAAACCCTTACTATTAGGATCTGCATTATGATCTAACAGATACTTCACTATTTCTGCATTACCTGAATAAATAGCACTGTATAATGGTGCTTTGGAATAAGCATCTTGAATATTAGGGTTTGCACCACGATCTACTAAGTACTTAGCTATCTCTGTATTGCCAGATTCAATAGCATAGTGTAAAGGTGTCTTGTAATAGACATATTGAGTATTAGTTTTATGATAATAATTATCTCGAATATTAAGATTTGCGCCATTATCAATAAGATATTTTGCTACTTCCGTATTTCCTGACTGAATGGTGTAATGTAGTGGTGTTTGTCCATTATGGTCTCTTGTATCAATATATGCATTGTGTTTTACAAGCGTTGCTACTTTGCTTAAATCTCCTAATGAAGCAGCAGAATGTAAACGTGTTGCACCTGTTACCTCGTTTATCTCATTCACATTTCCTATAGCATCTTCTTCTTTATCTTCGTCGATTGACCTTTTCTTTCTAGATTCGACTTTACTTTTCACTTTAACTTCTTCGTTTATAGATTGATCATTAGGTTCCTCTATTTTTAAGGGATGTTGTGCATCTGCAACACTGCTTGAAGCTTCCACTTCGTTGATAGAATTGTTATCCATATTTTCTATTACACTTCTCATAACAACTTCTTTTTGCTCATCTTTGTCTTCTTCTAGTAACCTTTTACTTCTTTCTTTTTCTTCACTAACAGGTTGTTCAGCTTTATCCTCTTGCGTACTTGATACTCCGTGCTCATGCTTTAGACCACTCAACTCAGCCTTGACCCACTGTTTAAATTCTTGGTCATAGCCTTTTAGCTCAGCCAAAAAATCCTCAAATAATTTATTACCTTGAGACCTATTCGTACCAGATTTAGAAAGGCTCTTGAGCAAATTATCAATCATATCTGGGTGTTTATCTTCAAGAAATTTGATCACTTGTTCAGCGTCTGAATGATAATATTCCCCTTTATCGTTCATAATATTATTGCGCAATATCTCATCTGGTTTGAGATCTTTATTTCTTATTGCAATCAAGGCCTCTTTATCTCCGTGATCATTGATATGCTGACCGTCTTCCAAGCTTGCTATATAGTTAGCAACTCCTTCATGCATAGCTTTAGGTAAAATGTCACCCGTACCGTAATAGGAATTAATGACAGTCAAAGCGTGTCCCAATTCGTGTTTTAAAGTTTTACACGAGTCATCGAATTGGTCTTGTAGATAAAAATAAACATGAGTTTCTGAGCCGCGACCTTGGAGCGTCAAACCGGAATTGCCTTTATAGTTAACGTTCAATTCCTTCAGATAGTTTTCGTAGTCACTTTTTGTGTTAAACACGAAAACGTTGACTTTATTTTGTATATTGTGCCAAGGCTGAGAATTATTAATGCCAAATATCGAGTCAAAGTCTTTTATACTATTCTCGATGGTGTCTTTTATATCACTTATTTTTTCCTGACTTAGTTCTTTATTATCATATTTTATGTTTATTTGAAGCTTGTGTTCGCTGTAAGTAATAACCTCATTATCTGGTACAAGATCTGCTACAATTTTATTGCCACTTTTTACATCCATCCACTGCTTAAATTCTTTTTCAATTTCCGAATTATTCAAAATATGCTTGAATTTTGATATCGCTTGTACTCCATTGAAGGACATTTCAGTCAGCAATTGCTTTATGAATTGAGGATGTTTTTCTTGTAGGAATGTTACCAAGCAATCTGACATTCTATAGTCGTTAGACATACTTGCTATTTTATACGGTGTATCATACCCAGATTCCTGCATTTTGTTGTATGCTTCTTTTGTGTAGTGCATATCGCGAGTGCTTTCTTTTTTAGCTGCATCATAGCTCCACATGAAAAGCTTCATACCGGTACGTAAAATTTCAGGTACTGCATTGAGGTCGCCAGTGGCGTACTCAAGAAATGCATCGCTCATTTTTTCCATTAAGATTTTAGATTTTGCACAAAGTAAGCCATTTACATCTCCAACAATGAAAGTCTTTGCTATCGTGCCGTCAGCTTCATGTGCTCTTACTGTTCCACCACCCCATAATTCTCTATGGTCTTTACCACCTGAAAGTTCCTTTATATGAGCTTTGTAATCATCATAATTTTTCAGCGCATAAAGCTGCAATTTTACCGGACCAGCATGACTGCTTTTTTGTGAATAAAAATTTTCAGACCAAGCTCCATAAGCATCTTTTACAGTTTGTTTTATATACTCGGGTGTATAACTAGCTAGCCCCCCATATTTCACTTCTATCGTAAGCTGATCGTTTATTACTATACTTTCTTTATTTGGAAATAATTTTTTAATCAACGTTTGTGATTTATCATATCCAGAGTTTATTTTGAATTTCATATCCACCTCTTAAAAATTTTCACTATAAATAAGTCTTGGTGTTAACTAGCCCTTGCCTGATTTTGCATAACTGCTTAGATAGTTGATCATCGCTGAAAAGCCGATGCTTAATATCGAGATATTTAGCACAGCTGCCAGCAGCAGGCATTGAGTAGAAACCGCTTTCAAGTTCAAGATAAGAACTGCTATTGAGAACGAAAAATAAATCGCTCTGGTCAAGCAGTATGTCATAATCATGGCTCATACAATGCAAGTATTCATTGCCTTCATACTCTGCTATGTAGTACTTACTTGCATCAAGATCATCATCGAGTTGTAAAATTGCTGCTGAACGTCCATTTCCAATACCATGACCTTTTATTACTTTAAATATTTCAATCTCACCATTTTCTATGAGTTCTCTTAACTTTTCATTCTTTTGATTCAATTCTTTCTCTGCTTGTCTTTTTTCTTTTGCTAATTTTGTTTCTTTTTCAATAAATTTGTTTTGTATCTGCAAAAACATGTCTTGAATGGTTAAGCCATTTAGAAAGTGATCTAGCACACTTGATGCAAGTGACCGCAATTCACCATTATCTTCAAAGCTCTTCTCCTGCTTTTTGTTATATTGATTGGGGTTATAGATTGCATAAAGAGGATAAAAACCACAATTCACCTCGTCGAATGATAACTCTATTGAAAATCCGTTGTGATCAAGTGGAAGTTTAGTAGCTAAATATCTACCATTATTATCTCTGACATATAGCTCATTTATACCGTAGTGCCCACCATATTTATTGTAATAAATATAAAAATTTTCAGGATTAAGATCAAAATAATCATCTAAATTGTTAAGCTTACCGAGCTTTTCACATAGAAAATTCTTGCTCTCATCTGTAAGTTTGATACGTGTAGAAAAGTAACATCGGTCTATTGGGTCACCTTTTTCTACTTCAAAGTCTAGGACTATTTTATCGCTAAACATACAGAATTTCCTCACATTTTCAATATTTATGATTATAAATCGTGTACTATGAAAAAAGCATTAAGGTGTATCTGATTTTTCTGATTCATTCGAAAATTACAAAAATAGTTTAGGCTGCCATGACAAGAATAGTTGAGATATTACTACCACTTCCAATTGATCAGTTATTTTCATATGCAGTTGAGGAAGATACTGAAGTTTCAATTGGGGATTATGTGGTGGTACCATTTGGTAGAAAGCGTTTGATTGGAATAGTTTGGAAATGTAGTGACAAGAGCGATCGAGAATTAAAATGCATTAAACAAAAGGTCGATTTACCGAGCATCAGACCAAAGTTGATCGAATTTGCAGAGTGGGTTGCGCAATATAATGTAATACCTATTGGTATGCTTGCAAAAGTGATAATGGGAGGAGTATTAAAGGTAAATCAGATAGATAAACTAGTTTATGCTGAGCAAAAGCAGGAAATAAGCAAAATAGACTACAAATTAAACTCTGAGCAGCAGATAGCTCGTGATAAAATAATAAGTAATTTGAATGAGTATTCAGTAACTTTACTTGACGGTGAAACCGGGTCTGGAAAAACGGAAGTTTATCTCTCTGTGATTACAGAATTGATTAAGAATTATAGTACATATGAACATTGTCTACCAAAAAGGTTTCACTCCGTGATGTTTCCCCTATGGTGTCATTCCAGTATTTCCTTCTCCTGTCATCCCAGTGCCCCGACACTGGGATCCAGTTTTTTATATCATCTTATTACAAACGTTTATTTTAATTTAAGACCAATACCTAATTTACAATCAAAATTCCTGGATTCCAGTGTTAAACACTGGAATGACATCTTTGTATTTAAGGCAAAACCCACTGTAACACTTAGCATACTGCCTTTGCCACGTACTGGAATGACACCATTTGCTATGCAATTTACTTTCAAAAATAAACGTTATGTCATTCCAGCGTTCAATACACAACTAGACGAATGTTACAATATAAGAGTAATTTTTACCAAAAAGGATGTCATCCCAGTGCCCCGACACTGGGATCCAGAAAACTTAATTTCAAATCAGTACACTAAGCAGTTGTACGATAAAGACTGGATTCCAGTGTCAAGCACTGGAATGACACCAGAAGAGGGTAATGCACAAGTTCTGATCCTTCTACCTGAAATTGTTCTAACTTCACAATTGGTAAATCGTGTTCGCAGTCAGACATCTGGCAATATAGCTCAGTGGCACTCAGGGCTCACTCCAAAAGCTCGTCGAAATAATTGGCTCAGTATCGCAAATGGAAGTGCGCAGATAATTATTGGGGCACGGTCAGCGCTTTTTTTACCTTATAAAAACCTAAAATTGATCATCGTTGATGAAGAGCATGACTCATCTTTTAAACAAGAACAAGGAGTTATATATAATGCCCGAGATATGGCAATTATCTTAGCAAAAATAGAAAACATTCCGATTGTTTTATCATCAGCTACTCCGCTGCTTGAAACAATTTATCATGTTAAAAACGGAAATTACAATCATGTAAAATTGACTAAAAGATTCGGTGGTGCAGAGTTGCCACACATAAAAGTAGTGAATAATAAACAATGGATTTCCAATGAGCTTTTCGAAGGCATAAAACAAACCATAGAGAAAAAACAGCAAGCTATGCTCTTTCTAAACCGCAGAGGGTATGCACAACTTGCAGTTTGTAAAAAATGTGGATATAAAATTTCCTGCTCAAATTGCGCTGTTTGGCTTACATACCACAAAAAGAAGAACGTCCTTTTGTGTCATCATTGCTCTTACCAGTCAAAACTTCCAGAAAAATGTTCTAATTGTCAAAGTGAGCAGTCATTGTTCCTTTATGGTGTGGGAATTGAAAGATTGCTTGAAGAAATAGTGAAACTAATACCAAATGCAAAGACTGCGATTATAAGCAGCGATCAGAAGTCGCTTGGTAACATCATTGACTCAGTGCTCAAGGAAGAGGTGAATATCATAATCGGTACACAAGTAATTGCTAAAGGGCATAATTTTCCTAAATTAACTTTGGTTGGAGTGATAAATGCAGATTTAGGCCTTGAAAATTCTGACCTTAGGGCAGCAGAAAAGACGTATCAATTATTGCATCAAGTTGCAGGAAGGTCAGGAAGGTTCAATGAGAAAGGAATGGTAATAGTGCAAACTAATAACCCTGAAAGCTTGATAATAAAAGCATTGCAGCAGCAAAAAAGGGATTTGTTTTATGAAATTGAACTTGAGTCAAGGCGCAAAGCTAAAATGCCACCATTTAGTAGGCTAATAGCGCTTATAGTTTGCGGTAAGGATCAATTTGCAACGCAGAAAGCAGCAAGTGAGATAACAAGCTTTTTGCATAATCAGTATTCAGCTACTTCCCAGCGCTTGATGCCGGAAGAATTTGAAATTTTTGGCCCATCGCCAGCAGCAATAAATTTCTTAAATAATAAATATCGGTATAGAGTGTTACTCAAAATACACAATAAACATAGTCTATCTTTGAAGAGAAAGCTGAAATATTGCTGTAATTTGAGTTCAAATATTGCAGTAACAATAGATGTTGATCCTGTGAGTTTTTTTTGATGGATTTTCGGAATTTATTTGACATTTGTATAGATTGTCAATAAATTATATTAATTTTTTAATTAAAAATTTGACTTTTAGTAGAATTTATTATATTATTAATATAGCTAGGTTAGAATAGGTAAATAACATGACTGCTTTACTTAAAATCATTAATAGTCTACACAAGAATTTTATAGAAAAAATTGAAGAGTTGCAAAAGCATCTTAATGATAATAGAGAAATTGTGATTAACAAGACGTTATTTACAGATACTATTGTCAATAGAGTCCCTGTAAATGGAGAGCTTATCAATAAGAAAATAGAAAAGATAGTATACCCTATTTTGCACCACTGTATTAAATTCGATAGTGCAAGGTCTGAAAAAGGAGATATATTACCGTTTCAAAACGTAATGAATATTTTAGATGAAGTGGTGAATAGATTTGTTACTCCTGAGTATTTCTATGGATTGATAAATTTTCAAGATCAAAGTGGAAAGACGTTATTACACCAAGCTGTTACAAGTAATAACACTGAGGCAATAGAAGCACTTTTAAAACATGGTGCAAATCCTTTGATAAATAATAGAAATAGGAAAATTCCATTAGATTTAGCTGAAGGAAAAACAAGAGAAGTACTCATTAAATGTATGAAAGACCAAGCTAAACTGAAAAAAGAAAGTGCTAAATATAATAGTTTATGTGGCGTTATGCCTGGCGTTTTTCTTGGTATTGGACTCGGTGTTGGTGGTGCTTTAATACCTTCAATGACTATTATATTATGTGCAATAGCAGCATCTGCTCTCATTGCTGGAATAGCAGTTGGACTGGCTATGTATTTCCTAAGTCAGGACTATAAACAGGCCACATCGATAGAAAGCGTTGTTGCTATTAATTCTTACTTTTATTCTGCTGAGCATGAAAAGATTCCAGTTAATGGAGCAGCACTAGAATAACTGTGAGTTTCTTTTAACTATCCATTTGAAATCTGATTAAAATTTTGAGAAAATGTAGCTATAAAAACCGCAGGTACCAGTTGGTTTTTATTAGCTAAAGTAAAGGTCAAGTATCTGGAATTCTGGACATAAAACCCTCCTGTATAAAAAAGATTTGGCAACGCACATACGACAGAAATTAAGTACACTTACATGCTCTGAAGAATACATTTTTTAATGAGTTTAATAAAAAAGTCTGCAGACGGAGATAGATTTTTGAGCTCAATAAATATCTCTAGTTGTAATTATAATCAGATTTAAAATATGCGGAAGTAATTTTTTTGCTATAAAATCTTCTAAAAGTTTTACACAAAAGTTAGTGTCGTAAGTATTTTTATCAAAAACTATTTTAAGAAAATCTTAAATGGGGTTGAAAAATTTTAAAGATGGGGTATTCTGCTTGGCATGTAACTCTCGTAAAAAAAAGAAATATGAAAGGTCAAATAAACGCTGCAGCAAATTTTCAAGTAGAAGACTTTGAGTTTGAAAATGCTACAGAAATTGGTGACTTTAACTCCTTAGCTAGAGATAACAATTATTCAACACCTCTAGGCATAGCAAATTCCTTGAATACAAAGCTAGAAAATAGTGCTCAGGCTAAAGATCAAAAGAATGAGATGCCTTTTTCCAGTAGAAGAAGTAGCTCGCATACTTTAAAACTTTCTCCTAGTGGAAATGCTAAGGTTAATGTTCAAGATAAAACACCTTCTGCCGTTCGAGGTAAACCAGGTATAGCTGGACTGTTTAAAGGTAGGAATAGTGTGAATATAACTCCTAGTGCAAAAATTCCATACAAAGTGCAACGTAGCTCTGCAATTGATTACAGTGCTGTAGAAAGTATAGGGTCACGGCTATTAAATATCTGTAAAGGAGAAGAAGAAGGTTGTAAGTTGGAAATATGATATAAAAGAAGCAAGAAGGAAGGTAGCTCTATAAAAAAATATAGTTATCAAAGGCTTGAGCGACCGTAAGACGGTAGTATTACACATACGTAGATATCAAGGTACTCAAGCCTATCCTTCGAGACGTTTGAATAGTTGTTTGGGACATACATATGCACCCGTTTACAATCTTAAATTTTAACTTAAACTCTCGAGGTTCTTTATGGTTATATCTTATCAAAATTTTATTGGCATTGATATCGGAAAACTTGAATTTGTTATTGCAGTGAATGAACAAAAAAGTGTTATCAAGTTTGACAATAGTTGTTCTGGCTGGAAACAATTTTACCAAAAATTTTCAAATATCTTACCCAATTCCATGATAATTTTAGAAGCTACAGGAGGCTATGAGCTTGGCTTATTGTATTTTCTTATTGACAGAAACATTGCTGTGCATCGTGCTAATACTCGTCAAGTTAAAAACTTCATTCTATCTCATGGAACTTTGGCAAAGACTGACAATCTGGATGCAAAAGCGCTTGCCCAATATGGTGTTGAGCGTTGTGGACGTCTGCAGCTATTTACACCTATCTCAAAAGAACAAACCACCTTATTTACACTTTGTCAGCGTCGTGATGATATTACAAAAATGCTTGTTCAAGAAAAAATAGGCTTAAAACTCCTGGAAATGATTACATTAAGGAAAGTTGTCAACAAACTATTGAATTCCTCAATAATCAGGTAGAAAAGCTTGATCAAGCTATACAAAAAATAGTCAATGAAAACCCTGAACTGAACCGATACCAGAAGATTCTTGAAACAGTTCCTGGAATAGGTAGAAAAACCTCTCAATGTTTATTGTGCCTTATACCGGAACTTGGTTCCTTAAACAAAAGGCAAGTTGCAAGCCTTGCAGGTGTTGCACCTCATCCTAAGGAAAGTGGTAAAGCTATTGGTTACCGAAGGATTATAGGTGGAAGAAGTAACGTTCGTTCAAAGCTTTTCACAGCTGCTATGGCTGCTAGAAACTCCAAGTCAGAACTTGCTGCTTTTTATTGTAAGCTTATTGATAGTGGTAAAAGAAAGATGGTAGCACTCACTGCACTTATGCGTAAAATTATAGTCATCGCCAATGCCAGACTTAAAGAAGCAATTAATTTGCATGTTTAGAAATTTACATGGCAATAATTAAAATTAGTTAATGAATATGTGCGTCCACACACACACTAAACGCACATATTCATTGGCTTAAGCAAGGTAGTAGCTGTTTGATATAAAATTCTATTCTTATACGACAAAACGGGGTTTTATTGCCCATATGAAGTTGCAAAATTACACAAATAAAAAATTTTTAAACATAGTTGATATCTATTTTGACCAAGAGATTAATTTTCTACATACAAACGCTTGTTTGTATGATGTCTTATCGTTGCAAGATGAGAAAAATCAGGACACACCTTTACATGTAGCTGTTAAAAAAAATCGTATTAGCTTTGTAGAAAAACTTTTATGTCTTCTTAAAGAACCATATCTTTCGAATACATTCTATAAGTGCAAGTATTTTGAACGTAATCAAGAGAATGAAAAGCCGCTTTCTAAAATTATCAATGCTAAGAATAAAGATGGAAAAGATGTAATTACTCTGGCTATTGAGGGTAATAATTCAGAATGTCTTTCAGCTCTTTTCGACTACTTAACTCGTGAAAATATTAACAGAAGGAAAGATGTTGAAAGTGAGTACACACCTCTACACGAAGCTGTGCTTCTTCGCAAGAATGAAGCAATCAAAAAGCTTCTAAAATCAAGGGATATAGATACTGAACTTATGGATAAGGAATCTTATAAAGCATATAATTATGCTAATGACAAAGAGGCAATAGAATTGTTTATTGAGCACTATAGTAGTAAAATTAGTAAGTTGCGTACAAGATTAGAAGATAACAATAAAAAATTAGTGCGAGTTAAGTCTGTCCTGAGCAGAACAAAATTTATTTGTGTATGCTTAGCAGCTTTTGGCTCTTGTTTTAGAATGTATAGAAATTCTCATGACATAATAAGTGAAGAAGTGAGCAAAGATATGTTATATTATTCTCTTGCATTGCTCTCCAACACTACGGGTCTAATATTATTTTTTAATTATTTGATCGATACAATACTTTCCAAGTATGAAGAAAAAAATTCTAGTTTGAATAAAGAATCAGACAGTTATGTAGAAGAAAGAAATATATTGGAAAATAGATTGCATTATTTTCAAGAAAGCACATTTTGCGATACTAGGGCAACTACGCAAATGTTTGAGATAACTTCAGTTATACCTGAAGCAGAATTAAGTTGCAGTAGATTGTGATTACATTTTTCTAGAACAAAATTTCAGGACCACCCTCTTACATAAGTTTTTTTGTGTTGTTACAGTGCGCAGCATTGCAATTGTTAGTGTCTGTAAAATTCCATTATATTGTAAAAAAATTACTTCCGCATATTTTGAATCTAATTATAATTAGAGATATTTTTAAGAGCTTAATTTATTTTTGTCTGCAGACTTTTCGGTCAATTTTTCAATAAACTTCAGTGTATATCTGTCGTATGTGCGCTGCATTTTATTTTTTATACAGGAGGGTTTTATGTCCAGAATTCCAGATACTTGACCTTTACTTTATAGGCGCCTATGGTTTTTATAGAGAAAGTGTAGAAAAAAATAAGGGTCTAGTGGCAAATTATCTTAGTGGAGGTATTAAAATTTTTCTTTACCTCTAAATCCGTTAGTTTTTGAGTTATATTCTGACTCATTGAATAATCCTTTACATCACTGAAACACTGTTTCTTTTTCTTTATTTCTTTCTTACCATTCTCTTCATATATCGTTTCTGCTTTTATCTTTGGTTGTTTCTCTTGATTGAGCAATCCCTTCTTTTCGATCTGTGAATTCTAAAAAGAGTGAAATTAGCTCAGGAATTATGCTCACTTGATGAGCACAATTCTGTAATCGGAGATAAGGTGGTGAGAAATGTCTCTTGACATCTGGTGAACCTAAGCGTAGCCTGAAATAGTTTTTTGTTTATTTATGACATTTGTTCAATCACTTAATAATCAATTAGATAGTTTACACTTATTAAAACATCCGTTTTACCAGTCATGGAATGAAGGTAGCTTAAGCATGCAGGCTTTACAAACCTATGCTAAGGAATATTATCACCATGTTGCTGCTTTTCCTCGTTATATCAGCGGTATACATTCTTTATGTTCAAGTCTAAAGATGCGGCAAGTTTTACTTGGTAATTTAATAGAGGAAGAACAAGGTGATGAGAATCACCCAGAATTATGGCAGCGTTTTGCTGAAGGGCTGGGAGTAGCAAGGCCTAATCTTTTTGAAGATGTACAGGTTAAGGAGACGCAAGAATTAGTTGATGGTTATTTTGACATTGTAAGATCAGGTTTTGCAGAAGGTCTTGGAGCTTTGTATGCTTACGAACGTCAAACTCCGGAAATTTCTAAGTCTAAAATCGAAGGCCTGAAAAAACACTATTCAATAAACGACGAACGTTCTCTCAAATTTTTTACCGTTCATATGGAAGCTGATGAGTGGCATTCTGAAGAATGTGCAAACCTTATTGCAGATTTAAGCGAAGAAGAGCAAGAGAAAGTCATGCAAGGTGCTAAAAAAGGAGCAAAACTCTTATGGGGTTTTCTTGATGGCATTAACGTTTGTCATTAATTATAAGTAGATACTAAATTCAGTGGTAGTATGTAATTTTCTTATATCTGATCTGCGGCTTTGGGTTCATTTAGGATGTAGCGCAGAAGAGAAGTTTTCTCCCCAATTGGTGAGTATTGATGTTGGTTTCACTTTTAAATCTCCTCCTTTAGGGCTTACAACTGATCAACTTAAAGATACTATTTGCTATTTGGAGGTAGTGCAGAACATTCAATCTCTCGTTCAGAGCAAGCAATTTAATTTAATCGAACATTTAACTCATGATATATACAGGGTGATTAACGACCTTTTGATGCAAAAAGAGCATATTATTTCTTCTGTCAGGGTAACTACTCACAAAACTGCACCACCAGTTCCTGGTGTACATGGGGGCGTTTTTTTTACTTACTGTAATGAATTGCAAGAATGATCTATATTTCTATTGGCTCAAACATAGGGAATCGCCTTTCCCATTTACAAAAGGCTACTGAGTTACTGAAGGAGCGCTATTTAAAAGACTTAAAGTCTTCGATCATTCTAGAAACTAAGGCTATTTTACCAAATGGTGCTCCACCTGATTGGGACAAGCCATTTCTCAACATGATTGTCTATGGAAGTTGTTCTTCTTCTCCTGAGGAGCTATTAAAAGGCTTAAAACAAATCGAATGTGACATTGGCCGTTCACAAGTCTATGAAAAATGGGCACCTCGCATTATTGATTTGGATATTTTGTTATGGGGTGACTTAACGCTCGACACACCTGACCTTAAAATTCCTCACCCAGAATTGGTAAATAGACCATTTTTGCTCCACTTGATGGCAATAGTTAACAAAACATTTGCTTCTAATGTTCAAAACTGTTTTTCAAAAAGTTTTACGCTCTCACCAAAGCTTATGGGTATTGTCAACATTACCCCTGATTCATTTTCAGATGGTGGTCTTTATTATGATGCAGATCGAGCAACCAAGCAGGCATTGCAACTGGTATCAGATGGTGCAAGCATAGTTGATCTTGGGGCTCAATCAACAAGACCTGGAGCTTCAATACAGACGCCAGAGAAAGAGTATGCACGTCTAAAGCCAGTACTTGATAATCTTAGTGATTATATGAAAGCTGGTGATATTAAAGTCAGCATTGATAGTTTTTGGCCAGACGTTATTTTAAACGTTTTGAAGCACTACAACATTGCCTGGGTAAACGATCAGAAGGGAGATCTGAATGACCATACTCTAAAAGCAATTGCTAGCAGTGGATGTAGTATCGTTATTATGCATTCACTCTCCATACCACCACATAAGGACAACATTATTCCACATGACACTGACTCAATTGATATCATGAATAATTGGGCAGAGAAGAACATTAACAGACTACTAGGCCTGGGTTTTGATGAAAATTCAATAATTATTGACCCCGGTATTGGTTTTGGCAAATCTATGTATCAGAATATTCAGATTTTACGCAGTATAGAAACGTTACAAAATTTTGGCTGCAAGGTTTTAGTTGGCCATTCCAGAAAGTCATTTATTTCTTCTTTTTCCACAGAACCTGCCTCTAATAGAGATTTAGAAACAATTGCTACATCAGCTATACTACAAAATAAGGTTGATTTCCTTCGAGTGCATAATGTGCGTGATCACATGCGATTTTTTGTAGCCCAAACTGTCTTACAGGAATGAAGATTATTGGAATTATGGCTGTTGACCCTCATGGGGTAATTGGAATAAATAATGATTTGCCTTGGCATTATCCAAGTGAGTTCAAACATTTTTGTCAAGTGACTGACAAACAAATTATTGTGATGGGAAGAAAGACATTTGAAACTATACCTAAAAGCATATTAAAGAATCGTACACCTATTGTTTTCTCTCGTAACAAGTGTTTTAATAGAGGCCCAAAATGTACTGTCGTTTCTTCTATGCAAGAGTTTCTGTTGATTAAAAGTAGTTCTCAAATTTTTGTGATTGGTGGAGCGCAGATAGTACATCTTTTTTTAGAGCATAACCTAATCTCAGAATTTATTATGACTGAAATTCATAAAACTTATAAAGGTGATACGTATTTCAATTTAACACTCCTTGATGGATGGAATAAAACTATTCTTACCAAAACACAAGATTATACTATATGCAAATTATTGAAGTAACTTATCGTATTGAAAGCATTTTGCATAACTGGAATTCGAAGAGTTCCAGCGCGTGACCAGATTTTCTTATTGGATCCCAGACTGGGATGACATCTCTTTACGGATAATGTTCGTACAGCTGTGTGTCAAGCACTGGAATGACACCTATCTTGGGCTCCTTTAGCCATAAATATTAAGGAATTTACCAAATAAAAAAAGGCAAAAGAAACCCCGTGTTAGCTAGTTGTCACTCTCTAATCCTGCAAATTGGCGTACTATACTGTCTTAAACGACTTATAAGCGCGTTTCAGCTTATATAGGTAAAAACCCAGAAATGTTGTGAAGACATAAGGTGCACATAGTGCAAAAAATTAAAAATAAGACGCCAACTACGTTGTTTTCTTGCTGTTTAACCTGCACAAATGAAGATAACTGAATACCTTCAGTTTCATGGTAAGGGGGCTGGAGAGGTTTGTCAAGTAAGTTTTTTGTTTCTATTCCCAATAAAAGTTTGTTATATGGTTATGCAAGAAGTCTATTATAAATGAAATGAATGTGAAAAATATCTTATTAGCGCTTTTAGTACAAACGGTATTCAGTTTGCCGCTATTTGCAGCTGATCCTGTTTTGCTCAACTGCATTGAAACTCCAGAAATATATGACCTTGATGCAAGGCCAAAAAATTTTAGCTCTTCAAACAATTTAAGAAGGAAACCTGGTTCTCCAAATAGTGCAACAGGAGAATTAATACACATAGTGGGTAGAATTACTGATATAAACTGTTTACCAATACAAAATGCTGTAGTTTCTATATGGCACGCGAATTCACGCGGCGTGAACCATTACGATAAGAATATAGAGGATGATCCGAATTTTGCTGGATCAGGAAGGTTTGTAGTGAATAATCTTGGCTATTATAATTTTATTACGATAGCACCTGGTAAAATTGGTGATAGAGCTCCACATATTAACTTTCTAGTTCAACATCCAGATTTTCCAGAATTCACAACGCAAATGTTTTTTGCTGACCATAATTGCGATAATTGTGCTGATCCTGTTCTTGAAGATTTTGTTAGTAACGGGCTTGCAAGCCTTCTCATAACACCATTTACTTACAGTGATCAGGTCATAAAAACCTATATGTTTAACATTACCTTGGGCGGATATAATAAGTTCTCTAATAAAAGATAAAAACCCTTGCATGTAAGGGAGTCCATAGTAAACTTGAGTGTTATTGTACTTAGGATGTATATGAAAAATATCTTACTGATGTTTTTGCTATGTTTTATGTACAGTTTACAATTATTTGCAACGGAGATGCCAGCAATGAAAATAACAATTTCTAAAATTTCGCCCAATTTTAAAACAATAGTAATGGGTTTATTTGAGGATAACGAAACCGTAAATGATGGCGGGGTTTTGCAAGGAAAACAGATCATAGATAATATAAAGCAATTTAGCGATTTCAATGGAAGTTTTGGTGAATTTTTCTCTATTACTTTGCCAGAAGAAAAAAATGTCATAGTTATTGGGCTTGGGAAGAAGGATGAATGGAATGAAAATAAAGAATTAAATATTGGTGGTAAAATATATTGTGAGCTAAGCAGATTAAAAATCAAGAAAGCAGCGGTTTTAATCGAAGGTAGTGTAGCAAATGTTGCATATGGTGCATTTCTGCGTAGTTTTAAGTTTGATAAGTATAAAACTAAAAAGGATGAGAAAACTACAGAGGTAGAGGAGATTACCGTATTAGTAAAAGATGAGCAATTAAGTAATGCTGAAAGATCATTTGAGCACTTAAGACAAGAAGGTGAGAGTATATTCCTCGCGCGCTTTTTTATAACAGAGCCTCCTAACATTCTATATCCAGAATCTTATGCTGATCATATAAAAAAAGAACTTACTAAGCTTGGCCTTGAAATCGAAGTGCTTGATAAAAAGCAGATGGAAAAGAAAAAAATGGGAGCCTTGCTTGGAGTCGCACAAGGAAGTAGTAAAGAACCAAAATTAGTAGTGATAAAATGGAATGGGGCTGCTAAAGAACAAAAGCCAATTGCTTTTGTTGGTAAAGGTATAACGTTTGACACTGGTGGAGTATCACTCAAACCTTCACGTGGTATGGAGTCGATGAAATATGACATGGCAGGCTCTGCTACTGTGGTTGGGGTGATGAATGCTTTAGCAGGACGAAAAGCAAAAGTAAATGCGATCGGTGTGGTTGCACTTGCAGAAAATGCAGTAGGTGGTAATGCTCAAAGACCAAGTGATGTAGTAACTTCAATGTCTGGACAGACAATAGAAGTGTTGAACACCGATGCAGAAGGAAGGCTCATACTTGCAGATGCTTTATGGTATACACAAGACAGATTCTCACCAAAATTTATGATTGATCTTGCAACTTTAACTGGTGCTATAGTGGTTGCACTTGGAAATAACGAATATGCTGGTCTTTTTTCAAATAATGATGAATTAGCAAACCGTCTAATCGATTCAGGAAATGAAGTAAATGAGAAGTTATGGCGTTTTCCTATGAATGAAACTTATGACAAAATTATTGATTCACCGATTGCTGATGTTCAAAACATCGCTCCTGCAGGCTCTGGTGGAGATAGCATAATGGCTGCACAGTTTTTACAGCGTTTTGTGAATGAAACTTGCTGGGCACATTTAGATATCGCAGGCACTGCTTGGCACGAAAAAGGTACTGACATTTGTCCAAGAGGAGCAGTAGGTTTTGGTGTAAGGTTACTTAATAAGTTGGTTAAAAAGTACTACGAAGCCAATGATTAAAGGTCTTTATACTGGATTTATGGCTTGGCTACATGAACGTTTATTTTCGAGGCGCAGCAAATGAAAGTAGCTGATACATATTTCTTTTTTTCTGGTCAAGCGCTGGAATGATATCAAGGGGTAACTTTTTATTTAAACAATAATTACAATAAGAGATCTATTGAAATTTTAAAGTTATTAAATATTGACGCTATATACTTAAGTGTTAAAATAAAATGAGAAGTTTTTAGGAGTTTATATGGCAGCAGGTGGGAAAGCAAAGACAGCTAGTAAAAATAACCCTACTCAGCGTAAGAAAGCCGAGCAAAAAATGTATAAAGATAAACCGGTAAAACCTGTTAGATATATAGATCGTGACTCGCGCATGAATTATATGTCTGCTCAATATGACAACGGCAATCTGGTTGAAGATGAGATAAGCGGCAATCCTATAAAGTGGGAAGCTGTATAATAGTTGTGGTTAAAGTTACTATTAATTCTAAGGAATGTGAAGTAGAGTATGGGCTCACTATAATTCAAGCTTGTGAAGTCGTGGGCGTTGAAATTCCACGTTTTTGTTATCATGAGCGTTTAGCAATTGCTGGTAACTGCAGAATGTGTTTGGTTGAAGTCGAGGGTGGACCTCCAAAACCAGTAGCCTCTTGTGCAATGCCAGTTACAGAAGGGATGGTTATTCACACTGATACCCCTAAGGTTAAAAAAGCACGTGAAGGTGTGCTTGAGTTTTTGCTAATTAACCACCCGCTTGATTGCCCAATTTGCGATCAAGGTGGTGAATGCGATTTGCAAGATATCACGATGACTTATGGGAAAGGAAACAGCAGACTTGATGAGCATAAGAGGGCTGTGCAAAAAAAACACTTCGGACCACTGATTGAGACTGCGATGAATCGATGCATTCATTGCACTCGGTGTGTTAGATTTTTGTCTGATATTGCAGGTACAAATGAACTTGGAGGAATCGGAAGGGGAGAAAATGTAGAGATTAGCACTTACATAAAAAGGCATATTAGTTCTGAATTATCTGGAAATATCATAGATCTCTGCCCGGTAGGGGCTTTAACTTCAAAGCCTTACTCCTTTACAGCGCGTCCATGGGAGCTATCACATTGTGAGACTATAGATGTGCTAGATGCTGTGGGAAGTAGCATTAGAGTTGATTATCGTGGCCTGGAAGTTATGCGAATATTACCAAGGCTGAGCGAAGAGGTAAACGAAGAATGGATATCAGATAAAACCCGCTTTGCCTACGATGGACTAAAAGTTCAGCGTCTTGATCGACCTTATGTAAAAAAAGATGGTAAATTAGCCCCAGTTGATTGGAATGAAGCATTAACTATTGCTGCAAAGAAATTAAAGAATACAAAATCAAATAAAATAGCTGCAATTGCAGGTGATTTAGCAGATTGTGAGTCTATGCTTCTACTCAAAGAAGTGATGCAGAAGCTCGGCTCGGGGAATATAGACTGCAGGCAAGATGGTGCAAAGCTTATACCAAGTAATCGTGGGTCATATGTGTTCAATACCACTATTGAAGGTATAGAAAATGCAGATTTGTGCCTGCTTATAAATACAAATCCAAGGATAGAAGCACCAATCATTAATGCAAGATTGAGAAAGAGATATTTACAAAGTGGCTTCACTATTGCAAGTGTTGCTCCTAATATTGAATATCTATATAATGTTGAAAGATTAGGTGATGACCCAAACATTCTAAACGAAATAGCAGAGGGAAATCATAAATTCTGTGAGTTACTGAGTGCGGCTCAGAATCCTATGCTAATTATCGGTCAAGATGCGTTGATAAGAGACGATTCTGAATCAGTTCTAGTTCTAGCTGGCAAAATTGCAGAAAAATTTAACATGGTCAGGGATGACTGGAATGGCTTTAATGTGCTGCATAAAGCTGCAGCAAGAGTTGGTGGGCTAGATATTGGGTTTGTTCCTAAAAAAGGTGAAAGGGATATTAATCAAATATTGCAATATGCAGAAAGTGGTGAAATAGAAGTTGTCTATCTTCTTGGTGCAGATGAAATTGATATATCAAAATTAGAAAATACATTCGTAATTTATCAAGGTCATCATGGTGATAAGGGTGCACATGTAGCAGATGTTATCTTGCCTGGTGCTGCATATACAGAAAAATGTGCAACTTATGTAAACACTGAAGGTCGAGTGCAAAGAACAAATTTAGCTGTCTTTCCTCCTGGTGAAGCAAAGGAAGATTGGTTGATTATTAAAAATTTATCCCAATATTTGGGCCTTTCCTTATTATACGATAGTTTATTTTATGTGAGGAAGAAATTAGACGCTATTGGCCCACAATTTAGAAATGCTGACCAAGTAGTAAAAAATAAATGGGTATCAATTGCCTGTGATGAGATCAAATTAAGCAATATCCCTTTCACTCTAAAAAATTGTAATTTTTATATGACGGATTCAATAAGTCGCGCTTCAAAAATAATGGCAGATTGTACTAAAGCTTTTTATGAACACGCTAGTTAATATTTTATTTATTTTAGTACCGCTACTACTTTCAGTTGCATATTTGACATACTTTGAGCGTAAGGTCCTTGCTGCAATTCAACTGAGGCACGGTCCAAGTGTAGTTGGACCTTTTGGGCTATTGCAGCCATTTGCAGATGCTATTAAGCTACTGATTAAAGAGCCGATAATACCATTTAGAGCGAGCACCATACTGTTCATTATGGCTCCAATGCTTACCTTTATCTTGGCATTAATTGCCTGGGCAGTTATACCGTTTGGTGCTGAAGTAATTGTAGAAAATGGCCAACAAGTAGTGATTCCTAAGGTTATAGCAAATATTAATGTTGGAGTGCTTTATGTGCTAGCTATATCGTCGTTGGGAGTATACGGCGTAATTATTGCAGGCTGGTCAAGCAACTCCAATTATGCATTCCTTGGCGCTATACGGTCGGCTGCTCAGATGATTTCATATGAAGTTTCAATAGGCTTAATAGTTGCTACAGTTATTGTTACAACTGGTACGTTGAACCTTGGAGAGATGGTGGTAGCGAAACACAATATGCCATTTTGGGTTGATTTACTACTAATGCCTATAGGAATAATATTTTTTATTTCTTTGCTTGCAGAAACTAATCGTCACCCATTTGATTTACCAGAAGCTGAAGCAGAGCTTGTCTCTGGATATAACGTTGAATATTCATCCATGCCTTTTGCCCTCTTTTTTCTTGGAGAATATGCAAATATGATTCTAGCAAGTGCTATGATGACGATATTCTTTCTAGGAGGATGGTATCCGCCGCTGGAGTTCAGTTTACTTTACAAAATTCCAGGTTTAATTTGGTTCGTTTTGAAGATAGTTATACTTTTATTCATATTTATTTGGATTAGAGCAACAATACCTCGTTATCGATATGATCAGCTAATGCGCCTTGGTTGGAAAGTATTTCTACCAATATCAGTGTTTTGGGTGATACTCATTTCAGGGGTGTTGCTCTTTACTGGGAATTTACCAGAATCCAATGTTTAATTTTCCAAATACAAGATTAAGACGCAGGCGCTCGAGCAAATGGGTTCGCAATTTAACAGGTGAAAATAGTTTATCAGTAAATGATCTGGTTCTTCCTCTGTTTGTTCACGACAGAGAAGAAACAACTGAACCAATTTCTGGCTTACCAGGCATAAAGTGTTATTCAATAGATGAATTAGTGTCTATAGTTAAGGAAGCTAAAGATTTAGGAATTAATGCTGTTGCAATTTTTCCTGTAGTTGATAGTAAACTAAAATCTGAAAACGCTGAGGGAGCATATAATTCTGACAACTTAATCTGCAAAGCAATTTGTGCTGTAAAATTAAAGGTACCTGAAATTGGTATTATTGCAGATGTTGCATTGGATCCATACACTATTCACGGCCATGACGGCATTTTAAAAGGCAATCAGGTGGATGTAGAAAATGATGAAACTGTATCAGCATTGTGTAAGCAAGCGCTTGCTCTAGCGAAAGCAGGATGTGATATAGTTGCTCCTTCTGATATGATGGATGGTAGAATAGGAAGAATCAGAAAATCATTAGATGATAACAACTTTCAAGACTTATTAATATTATCTTATGCGGTGAAATATTGCTCTAGCTTCTATGCTCCATTCAGGCAAGTCGTTGGTTCATGCGGGCTATCACATTCTATAGACAAAAGTGGTTATCAAATGGATTATAAAAATGCACACGAAGCAATGTGCGAAATTGAAATGGATATAAATGAAGGTGCAGATTTTGTTATGATTAAACCAGGTATGCCATATTTGGATATTATTAAAACAGCAAGTGATAAGTTTAATTTTCCGATTTTTGCTTACCAAGTAAGCGGTGAGTACGCAATGATAAAAGCTGCTGCAAATAATGGCTGGCTAGATTATGAAAAGGTGATTTATGAATCTTTGATTGGTTTTAAACGTGCGGGTGCAAGTGCAATATTCACTTACGCTGCACTTGATGTTGCAAAAAATTTGGTATCTGCTTAGCAGTGTGGGACATTTAAATAGGCAGTTGGCTGAAGCTACTTGACAAACCTCGCTATTTTCCTTACCATGAAAGTGAAGCTATATTATTTAACTTTCCAGTCTGTGCAGATTAAAATGACAAGAAGACTTGTATTTGGTGTACTATTTTTGCACTATGTGCATACTATGTCTTTATAAAAATTTTGGGTTTTTCCCTACACAAGCTGAAAAACGCTGTTTAAGACATCACCCAACGTCAAATTTTAAAATAAAGAGTGAGCTACTCCGGGGATTCTTTGCCTTTTTTTAATTAGTAGATTTATTAAATATTTATAGCTCACATGAAACAATAAATGGCGTCATCCAGATTTGACACTGACTGTCATAAAGGCTTGCATGACACTCGTTTCAGCAGACAACGTTCGCACAAAATTCCCTATTTCAAATCTTAATTTTCAACTTAAAGAGGTACATAATGTCAAATAACTTCAATTTTAAAGAATTTTTTCACCATTGTGAAGCAAATAGTATAGCCTTTCTTATAATAGTCCGAACAGGGTAAGATATGTGTTTATACCTATAGTAGGCTAGTAGCATATTATGATCTGTTCGGATTATTGTGAAAAGAGCTATACTTTAGATGATATACAACGGTACTGTATACTGTGGCAATCAGTGATAGCACAGGCAATGGCTGATGCAGCAAGTATAGCTCTTTTCATAATAGTACAAACGAGGTAAAATAAGATTTTATAGTAGTGAAGGTAAGTATGCCAGCAGCATATAGTTATGATTTAAGAAAAAAAGCAATGGAATCACTAGAAGAAGGATAAAGCAGAGAAGCAGTGGCAGCAGGATTTAAAATTGGAAGAACTACGTTATGGGAGTGGCAGCAAAGAAAAAAAGAAACAGGAGATTTTCAGTCAAAAAAACTTGGAAATGGAGGTTATAATCACAAAATTACTGACTGGAATAAATTTACTGAATTTGCTAAAAAATATGGTGGAAAAACTCTATCGGAAATGGCTAAGCTTTGGAGCAATGTTAGTATCCCAACGATTCATCGAGCTCTTAAAAAAATTGGACTCACACGCAAAAAAAGACATATGGATACAAAGAAAGGGACGAAGAAAAACGCGCTGAATTTTTGAAAATTATAGCAACAAAAGAACCTCAAAACTTAGTTTATATAGATGAGTCTGGCATTGATAACACCGAGGACTACCCTTATGGATATTGCCAGAAGGGACAGAGGTTTTATGCTCTAAAATCTGGTAAAAAAATTCAACGAATCAGTATGATTGCAGCCTTAAACGGCAGAAAAATAGTTGTTCCGTTAACATTTGAAGGCCACTGTAATATGTTAATAAATGGTTTGAGCAGTTTTTGACACCGATCTGGACAAACTTTGATAATGCTACTTTTCATAAGTCTAATAAGATTACTGAATTTGCTAAAGGAGTTGGCGCAGAAATTTTATATCTACCGCCTTATTCTCCCGATTTTAACAAAATTGAGCATCATTGGTTTGCTATAAAAAACAGAGCTAGGAAAAACATCCCTCTATTCACATCTTTTCGTCATGCTGTTGATTCCGCTTTTCTATAAGCTTTTCGGACTATTATGAAAAGAGCTATAACTTGCACTTTTCAGACTCCCTTTTCTTAAAAATTCACCCTAGTATTTACCATAATTATCAATCGCTTCAAATTTTTTGTCCAATCTTAACTTCTCTTTCCCTTAACTTAATGGCAGTGAAGGCAATCTATCCCACACCTCAGCTACATCCTCACTAAACTCTATTATCTCTGTTTTTTTGAACTGGTAACATTTGTTAATAGATTGAATTCCTAAATTTCCTATAAAAGGAGTGGCGTCATTACCTAAAATTTTACCACTGCGGCAGATTATCAGCCTGTCTATTAAACTATGCTTTAATAGTTCTGTAATTAACACTCCTCCACCTTCAACTAATAATCTTGTTATACCAATTTTTGAAACAAGTTTTGATACCATGTCTTTTAGGCAGACTTTGCCGATAACATCATGTTCCGATGTCATTCCAGCGCGTGACCAGTTTTCATTATGCAATTGCTTGAAGTTTTCTGGATCCCAGTGTCTGGGCACTGGGATGACAGGAGAAGGCATTGGAATGACAGGAGAGTGTGTTGGGGTAACATCTGGAATAACAGGAGGTTTGTGATTTGAATTGACTATCAAATAATTAATGTTTTTTATTTTTTTCTCTATTTCTCTGTTTGTAATCACCCAAGTTGTTATTTTGTCTGCAGTCTTTGCAATATTATGCTCTTCCTTCAATTTCCCTTGGCTATCGATAATTAGCCTTATTGGCGACCTTTCTTCGAGTCCTGGTAATCTGCAAGTTAAGAGTGGATCGTCATTGATAAGGGTACTACTGCCAATCATAATTGCATCATATTTTGCTCTGAGCTCATGTACCCAATTTCTTGTATCTTCGCTTGTTATCCATTTGCTATCACCTGTAAATGTTGCGATTTTTCCGTCAAGAGTTGTTGCGATTTTGCAAGCTATAAATGGTCTATGGAGTTTCTTACTGGTAAAAAAGCCAACATTTAGTTTCTCTGCTTCTTTCTGCATAATCCCTTGTTTTACTTCAATTCCTGCATCTGCTAAAGCTTTTATCCCTCTACCTGAAACCCTACTATCTGGATCAATTGTTGCAATCACCACCATTTTTATTCCAGATCTTATGATTTCCGTAGTGCAAGGCTCTGTAACTCCAAAGTGGCAACATGGCTCAAGAGTGACGTACATAGTTGCACCATGAGTTAAGTCTTGAGCATTTTGCAAAGCAACTACTTCTGCATGTGGACGTCCACCGATTCCTGTGTAGCCTTCACCGATCACCATACCGTTTTTTACAATGATACACCCAACAGCGGGATTTGGTGCAACACTTCCAAGACTTTTTTCTGCAAGTTTTAATGCGATCGACATGAAATAATCGTCGGTCATTAGAAAGAAGTCATTTCGTATGAGGTATCAAAAATTCTTCTGTGCTCGTGTATGGCAAATCTATCTGTCATACCTGAGATATAATCACATATTATTACTGAACGCTGAGATTCATAAGCAAGCTTGTTCCATTCTATAGGTAATAACCCTGGGTTTTCATAAAAACATTGAAAAAGCTCCTGTACTATACGTTTTGCTTTGCTCATTGTTCTATTCAATTTATAGCTTCTGTATATTTTTTCCATGTTAAATTTTTTCATCTCTTTTGTGGCATTTGCAACTTCTGGTGAAAATGTGACTAGCATTTTATTTAGACCTCTTACATCTTCTACGCTTTTTATTTTGTAGTCTTTAATATTTTTTTCAGTCTGAAAAACGACATCATTTATCATAATTCCTATAGCTCTACTCAGTGATTCATGTATGAGTTTGCTTTGGGCCAATTCTGAATATTCACTCCTTACGTCTTTAAACATTGTGCCAATTAAAGGAACATCAAGCAAATCTTCGATGGTTACTAAATTTGCTCTGAGTGCATCATCAAGGTCGTGAACACTGTAAGCAATATCATCGGCAATTGAAGCAACTTGTGCTTCAATGCTTGAAAATTCTTCAAGCTTTAGATCATATTTTTCATTGTATTCTAATAACAGCTGATTATTTGTGTGGGATACCGTATTTTGACCAAGTAAAGGACCGTTATGCTTTGCAACACCTTCAATCACTTCCCAACTTAGATTCATGCCATTAAAGTCAGCATGTTTTTGCTCGAGATAAGTTAAAATCCTTATAGCTTGAACGTTATGATCAAACTTATACTTCTCGTTATCAACTTGAACTAGAGCATCCTCACCTGCGTGACCAAATGGAGGATGACCAAGGTCATGTGCAAGCGCTATGCATTCAGTAATGTCCTCATCTAGGCTGAGCCTGCGTGCGATGGATCTTGCAATCTGCGCAACTTCAAGGCTATGAGTTAGCCGAGTGCGATAGTAGTCATGCTCATAATTGATAAAAACTTGTGTTTTGTATCCTAATTTCCTAAATGCATTAGAATGAATAATGCGGTCCCTATCACGCTGAAAACAGCTGCGATTTTCGTCTTCTGGCTCTTTGAAATTTCTTCCTTTTGTTTTATTTGGAAAGCACGCGTAACTTAATAGAAAATTATTGTTTGACATGTAAAATTTCTAGTATAATAAGTTATCAATAATGAACGGTGATTGTTATGTCAACAGATTACAATATTAACTTAACTGACAATGCGTTAAGGAAAATCTACTCCCTTGTAGAACAGGAAGGAGATGAGAGTTCTGTTTTGCGGGTTGCAGTGTCAGGTGGTGGATGTTCTGGCTTCAAGTATAATTTTCTTATGGATAAAGTAAATAAGAAGATGTCTTTGGATGACGAAGATGATGATGAATTTGATGACGAAGACGACGATTATGAAGACAGTGAGGACTATAGAATTCACTCCAGCTTTAGCACAAGTGGTAAAGATATAATAGTTAATGATGAAAATGGGAACCCTGTGTTAATGGTTGATAATTGTTCAGCAAAATTTTTAAATAACTCAACTATAGATTATACTGAGGATCTAAGTGGTTCTGGTTTTCAAATCAAGAACGCTCTCGCTAAGTCTCGATGTGGGTGTGGTAACAGTTTCTCGGTTTAATTGCCTTTACTGGGTCTTTTTATAATATGGGTAGTGATGTAGCACTAGAGCTAGCTTCTGTGAGTAAGAGCTTCAAAAAAACTCCTGCTATTGTAAAAGATATCAACCTAAAGATTACAAGAGGGCAAGTAGTTGCATTGATTGGCAATTCAGGATCAGGAAAAACAACTGTATTGCAAATTGCAGGCCTGTTGGATGAGCCAACTTTAGGTGCAGTAACAATAGATGGAGTAAATTGCACGCAAGCCAGCAATAAATATAAAACTCATATAAGAAGAAATTTTCTTAGCTTTGTTTATCAATTTCACTATTTATTACAAGAGTTATCAGTATTGGAAAACGTTATGCTTCCTCAGCTTGTTGCAAAAAGGAGCAAAGCTGAAGCAAAAAAAAAATCGCAAGCAATATTGGAAAAATTTGGTCTGGAAAATAAAGCAAGTAGTATGGTATCTGAAATTTCTGGTGGAGAAAGGCAGAGGGTCGCAATTGCAAGAAGCATTGTAAACTCTCCAAAGCTTTTACTTGCAGATGAGCCAACAGGAAATTTAGACCCAACAAATTCTTTGAATATATTTTTGCTGTTGCATTCGTATGTAAAGGAAAATAATAGTTCTATGCTTATAGTGACACACAATTATCTTCTTGCAGAAAAAGCAGATCACATTTTCCAGTTAAGTAATGGATCATTAATGAAGCTGTGAATGGAAGAAGCAATACAATACAAACTACCTATACCTTATACTTATTTAACCAATGATCATTAACAGAATATAACTCGCACGAAATACTTTCATTGCTTTTTATACACGGACTCATTAACTTACGCTGTTTGCTTAGAAAACATCCTGACAACATAAACATTGCTAAAACGAGAAATAATAATTGCTTAAGCATAACAAGACCTTTTTTATTTATATTAATACATTCATTTCTCTCATTTGTAAAGTTAGGCATATTCTTTTACTCTTACCTCTTTTTTAGCTTTCTTGGAAGAAGTAGCTGCACTGTTTAAGCGTAGTTTTATATAGTTATCTATAATTTGAACTACTTCCTCTTCTTTATCCCTCAAAAAGTGATTAGTATTGTCTACTATGTAGTATTCCATATGGTCACTTTTTATCGAGTTTATTAACCTTTGTGCTAATTCTGTTACATCGCCTTCTTCTGAAATTGTATCATTATTGCTTTGTATTATAAGTCCAGGGACTGGACAGGGAGAGAGAAAAGAGAAATCGTATTTAGTTGCTGGAAGAGAAAGGGCAACAAAACTTACTATCTCTGGACGGCGCATTGTCAACTGCATAGCTACCCATGCTCCAAAAGAAAAACCGACTACCCAAATTGGAACGTTGTTAGAGTTATGCTCCTGAAGCCAATCAATAGCTACTGCAGCATCAGTTAATTCTCCTATACCCTTATCAAAAGTTCCGGTAGATTTTCCGACGCCACGAAAATTAATTGTCAATGCAGAAAAGTTATTATCGATAAAGGATTCATATATACTATGTATAATCTTACTATCCATACTACCACCATATTGGGGATGGTGGTGTAAAATTAGTACAACCGGTGCATTAGTATCTTTGCTTTGATGGTATCTACCTTCTATCTTTTTTGTTGAATTATTTAAAAAGACTTCTACCATTATGACTCCTCATAAGAACCTGTTTTGACAGGCATTGATAATCTAAATTACTTATTAATTATGTATTAATCTCGCTGTCTTTGCAATAAATTTTTTATCGTGTTAAAGTTAATGTACATAATTGGTTAATGGTAAGTGACAAGCAAGCCTGTGAGTTTATTCTCTCTGGAAAATAGTAGTTGCGTGTATGCTGATTATAATGCAACTGCTCCAATGAGTAAAAATGTAAAAAAAAGTATATTTGAGGTTTTGTCAAAACAAACACTAAATCCATCATCGCTGCATAAAAGAGGACAAGAAGCGAGGAAGATTCTTAAAGATGCAAGAGATAACGTACGTGATGCTCTTGGCGTTCCAGATGATAAAGAAATAGTTTTTACATCTGGTGCAACTGAAGCGAATAACCTCGTCATGAGAGGAATAGCAGGTTATCTGCATGTAATTTCAGCTATAGAGCATCCTTCAATTCTTAATTCTGCATGTAATCCACATATAATACCCGTTAATCAAGAGAGTATTATTGACTTTTTAGAGCTAGAGAAAATTCTAAGCGAACTTAAAGGAAATAAAGCAATAGTTTCAGTTATAATGGCAAATAACGAAACCGGAGTTATTCAACCTATTGAGGAGATAGCTGAAATAGCACACAAATTTGGAGCAATTTGCCACACTGACGCTGCTCAAAGTGTTGGGAAAATTGAAGTGAATATGGAAGATTTAGGAGTGGATTTACTTACTTTATCTGCCCACAAATTTGGTGGTATAGCAGGTAGTGGAGTTTTAATATTTGACAAAAAGCTTGTAATAGAACCTATTATAATAGGTGGTGGGCAAGAAAAAGGATTGCGTGGTGGTACAGAAAATATTGTCGCAATCGCAGGTCTTTCTGCTGCATTGCAAAACATTCCAGATCTTCTATCAAAAATGGATGAAGTAGAGAAGCTGCGTGATCAATTGGAGTGTGAGTTATTAAGTCTTGTCAGTGATATCAAGATCTTTGGCAAAAATTCTAAAAGGTTGCCAAACACAAGTTTTATTTATATGCCGGGAGTGAAGAATGATTTGCAGCTCATGCATTTTGACTTAAATAATATTGCAGTCAGCAATGGTTCTGCATGTTCTTCTGGAAAAGTTGGGCCTTCTCATGTTTTGCTTGCAATGGGAGCAACAAAAGAGCAAGCAGAGTGTTCAATTAGAATCAGTATAGGTCCAAAGGTTACCCCGCGAGACATAGAAAAAATAGTGGATTGTTGGTGTAGTATCTATAAGAAGAATGCCTTAGTAAATGCAAAAACTACTTTCACCATTCCTCTTAAATCATAATTAAAGGGGATGGTAAAAATAATTTCTATTGGCTGGGGTTATTATAATAGTTACACGCTACCAGAAACTGGCTTGCTTATAGTTATGCAAGAAATTCTCTAATTGCGTACCAGTCAACTTGATTCTCACAGATACCACTGCTGTTATATGTCTTATAAATTACTAACAGTCCAAAACCTTTAACTATTTACACATCAGTATTGATAATTGTCCATTTTTTCTCCTGGGAACTCCGCTATTTAATTGCAATTGCAGTATATCATTTTATACTTGATAAAAACGCTGTATTGTATTATAATGTATCATCAAGAGATAATAAAGGAGTTACATTTATGCCTTATATGAGAAATGAACAAGATATTCGCTCTCAAGGCGTTTATTATAGCGCTGGGCTCAGAAGTTACCTAACTAAAGTATATAATTATATGGCTTTAGCTTTGGGCATTACAGGACTTGTTGCGTTCTTAACGGTATTTTCTGGTTTTTTTTCGGTGATCTATTCTAATCCCGTTCTATCGCTTGTAATAGCGTTCTCTCCAGTTGCATTGGTGTTTTATATGTCTTTTAGGATTCAACACTTAAGTGCTCAGTCCACAGTTACTATATTTTTCTTATTTTCAGTCTTAATGGGGCTTTCCCTATCTTATGTTTTTGTAGTTTATACTTCAGAAAATATAGCAAGGGCGTTTTTCATTACATCGATCATGTTTGGCTCTATGGCTTTATATGGTAATACTACCAAAAGAGATCTTACAAGTATGGGCTCTTTTTTGGTTATGGGAGTCTGGGGGTTAATCATTGCATCTATAGTTAATCTGTTTCTTGGAAGCAGTCCTCTCTACTTTGCAATATCGTTTGTATCAGTGGTAGTGTTTACTTTAATGACCGCATACGATGCTCAAAGAATCAAAGATGTTTATTATAGGTATAATGATGGCTCAGAAGTTGCAACCACTAAGCTGGCAATACTTGGTGCAACTAATCTTTACTTTGACTTCATCAATATATTCCTCAATTTACTCAGGTTACTTAACTTGTTCAACAATAAGGATTAGATGTTTTCCTTTTTAAGGGGAAGCAATAAGAGTTCTATAGTTTTCCTCCTAATATCTTTAGTGGTATTGATGCTGTGTCTTGCATATGCTTCGGTACCATTATATAGTATTTTTTGCAAAGCTACTGGATATGGTGGCACAACGAGAAAAGCAACTAATGCAACAATAAGCGCAACTGACCAAAAAATCAGGGTTCACCTTAATGCTGATATAATGTCCGGTCTGCCTTGGGAATTTAAATCAGAAACTAACTACATCGATACAAATATAGGGCAACAAAGTTTAGTGTTTTATTATGCAGAAAATTTATCTGACCAGCCTTCATTTGGAATGGCAGTATATAATGTCACACCTTTTAAAGCAGGTAAATATTTCAATAAAGTTGCATGCTTTTGTTTTGAAGAGCAAATGCTGCTACCAAAACAAAAAGCGGCTATGCCTGTATCCTTTTACGTAGACCCTGAAATAATGCGTGACAATAGCACGAAAGATTTAAGTGAAATAACACTATCGTATACGTTTTTTAAGCTTAAATAACAAACCTTTTCCTATTGTGATTCAAACAACAGTTATACAATAGATCTATTGAATTGAGCAGGAGCTCTTATTTGCTTTTTGCGCACTGACTACTTGTGTCTCAGTGCTTGGTGTAATCAATTCCCATCCTTCATTATTTGCTTCACAAGCATTCCAACATTGAGCCAATTCCTTATTATTTTTTACAGAATTTGGCACTTCTATGTTGGGATTTTTTTCTAATGTATGCTTAATTAAAATCTTACAGCAATCTTCGCAGTTAATTGACTTATCTGTACCATATAATTTAGTAACGCAATCTAAAGCGGTATTTCCACCGTAGTGTTCATGTGGGCTATCATTTACCCCCGCTTCTATGAGAGCCTTTAACACGTCTGGAGAACGAATCAAAGCGCAGGCATGTAAATATCCTTTTTCGCTTTGCACGTTAGCCCCTGCTTTTATTAAAACTTGCGCTAGATTTGGTAAAACGCAAGGTTTGCAATTAATAGCAATAGAAAAGAGACTATCTACTGGAAAGCCATCATAGTCTTTCAAATCAAATTTGTGATTAATATCAAAACCTTTTTTTTTCCAAGAAGTGTATAAATATTTATAATAGTTTTCTTTGCTTGAAGTTCGCATTCCACTTTCTAGCCTTTCTTTTATTTTTTTTATTACATTACTAATATCTAAATCGTTATCTTCATCCACTTTGTACAACGCATTATGCAAAACACTATAAAGCCAAATTTTTCTATTCATTATAATTTATACCTTAAAACTATTAATATACGCTTATATAGTATATAAACTGTAAGTAACATTTTGCAAAATATTAATTGTTAGATAACATAATCAAAGTTTTTATCTTACATTCATCATGGTTAGAGCTATACAAATTAAAAAAACTGGAGGACCAGAAGTATTAGAATTTGTAGATAAGAACATAGGCGAGCCAAAAGGCGAGGAAGTTTTAGTACGTCACACAACTATCGGCTTAAATCGTTATGATTTAGAACACAGAAAAGGTATGCGCAAAATTAAAGATTTGCCATCAGCGCTTGGAGTGGAAGCAGTGGGAGTGATTGAAAAGCTTGGTAAAAAAATCAGTGATGGATTTAAGGTTGGAGACAGAGTTGGATATTCCACAGCTCCTCCAGGGGCATATTGTGAAAAGCGCATTATACATCAGAAATATCTGATAAAAATTCCAGATGATATATCTGATGAAGTTGCCGCTGCAGTGCTGTTTAAAGGTATGACAGCTCACTATTTAGTTAATCAATCTTATAAAATCAGGCCTGGTGCTTTTGTATTAGTTCATGGAGCTAATGGTGGTTTAGGACAAATAATATGCCAATGGGCAAAGGATAAAAAAGGTGTAGTGATAGGTTCTGTGAGCTCTAACGAAAAAATGAAGATAGCTTTACAAAGTGGCTGCGCATACGCAATAAACTATAATGATAAAGGCTTCGTTTCTAAAGTTATGGAAATTACGCAAAACAGAGGAGTAGGTGCAGTGTATGACCCTATAGGTTACGCTACAAGCAAGCTTTCTTTTGAATCTTTAGGCAGGTTCGGCATATACGTTTCCTATGGGCAGATATCAGGTAACGCTCCTATTAGTTTTTCTTTACTTAGTTCACGTTCGTTATTTGCAACTGGAACCTCAATATATCACTATAAGCATGATAGATTCACATTAGTGCTTACCACAATGGAAATCTTCGAGATGCTAAGAAAAAAAATTTTAACTGTACGGATCAATAAAAAATATAAATTTGATGAAATAATTCAAGCCCATCGCGATATGGAAAATAGAAAAGCAAGCGGGCTGAATATCATCAAAGTCTCTTAAATAAATTAATAGTTAAAATCAACCATTCATTAAATTATATCAACTAGAATTTCACATGGTTAATTCTCTTTTGGGAGAGTTAAAAGTATACAGCTGTAGCTAAACTGACTGAGATTTACCGACAAGTTTGAAAAACTACAAACTTGTCATTCCGCTACTCGTTAGTGGTACAGTAGTACAATGTCTTAGCTATAGATATTATGCTTACAGTAGTTTCAAAAGAAGCTGAGTAGATAAGTTGTATTTTAAGCTAGATTTGATATCTCATCTAACATTATAAGTATTATCACTTCAATAACATATGGAGCTGTTATTTTCCTTTTAAATGAATGCTTTTCTCCACCATAACAAGTTAGTTCATTTGATGCGGGTGTGGAAGTTGATGGTGTGTAGGTCGTGTTCCTAGCACTAATCATTGGCCAATTCTTTCCATCTAAGAATCATTTCGTTGGCTTGCCTCAATGTTTCAATAGAAGGCAAGTCTTCTGTGCTGAGTGGTAGTCGGACAGTTTTGTGTTCTATGAGCCCAATATCATGCAGGAGTGCTTTAGTAGGTATTGGATTGCTGGCAGCAAATAGAGCTTTGCAAGCTTGTTGCCAACTATCTGCCTGAGAGTCCTTGCCACTCATACATTGCTTAACATATTCATGTACTACACGTGGCCAAACATTGGCAGCAACAGAAACTAGACCAGCCGCACCATAAGCTGCCATATCAGATATCATATTATCATCTCCACAAAACACCTCAATATTTAGTGCAACTTTCTTATACTCAATTAAAGTATCAACAGTTCCACTTGAATCTTTTATAGCCCAAAATTTTTCATGGCTGGATAAGTTACGTACAGTTTCAGTATTAAGACTCACTCCTGCTCTTGATGGAATATTGTAAAGCATGGCTGGCACATGTGCTTTTTTAAGCAGCTTTTCAAACCATAAAGTCTGCCCCATAATTCCGGGCTTTGCATAAATGGGAGTTGTCATTAGATAGCCGTGAATAGGCATACCCTTGCAAAAATCAAGCCATTCAAGAGTTTGATATAGATTCACTCCTGGTACACCAATTATAATTTTCGTATTTGATTTTAGCTCACATACAAATTCAACTAATGTACGCTTTTCAGAATCAGTAAGCGATAAGCTTTCACCTGTGCTACCCAGTAACACTACACCATTTTCAGCTTCAGCTTGTATTGTAAGTAAACGCTGCAAACTTTGGTAATCTATGCTATTTCCATTGTAATTAAAAGGAGTAACACAAGCAGTCCATAAAAATGTAGATTTCAATTGAAGTTATTAAAATGGTATTTCATCATCAATTAGTTCCTCTTTTATATCGCTGTCAAAACTTCTGTGTTTATCTTTTTGTTCTGTTTCATTTTGTTTGTATTCACTTGGCTTGTAATCAGAGTTTGACACACCGTTTCGTGAATCTAAAAGGGTAAGGGCACTATTAAAGTTATATAGCACCACCTCTGTCGTATACCTTTCACTACCATTTTGGTCAGTCCATTTTCTAGTTCTTAGAGAACCTTCAACGTAAACTTTACTACCTTTGCGCGCAAAATCTTTAACAATCTTTACTAACCCTTCACTAAAAACTACAATATTATGCCATTCTGTTTTTTCAGAACGCATACCAGAAAATTTGTCAGTCCAGCTTTCAGATGTGGCTATCGAAAAACTTGCCATCTCTTTCCCATTTTGTGTAGTCCTAATTTCAGGATCTTTTCCTAAATTACCAACTAATATGACTTTATTTATAGTACCACTAGACATAATTATGCTTTAAAGTAAATCTCTTTATTATCTTATGTGGAAGTATTATTGTCAAATTTAATTAAAAACGCGCTTAGAGGGATTTGAACCCACGACCTTTGCCTCCGGAGGGCAACGCTCTATCCAACTGAGCTACAAGCGCAAATATATTAGATTATTTAATAGATAAACTATCTAAATCAAATTTTTGTTCTGGATAAAGCGTAAACATAATACTCCCATGCACAAAATATACATTTTTAGAATTACTCATCCGTTCCTTTGTTGCCTTTTGATCTACAGCCCATGAAAAAGTTACATAATTCTCAGTCACTGAGTGTACTTTTAAATCTTTAGTATTTATAAATAGCTTCCCATTTACCCATATTTTCCATGTATTTGAAGAAAAGTATAAAATTGAATCTAAACTGACTACTTTACAATTGAAACTTTCCTCTTTTGCAATTTCTGAAGGCTGTAAGTTAAACTTTTCCATCTCACTAACTATTCTATCGACCTGCTCTTCATCAAAAAAAATACTTTTTATGTTACCATATTGCGACAAAGTACTCTCTGTTGCCTCTTTTATTATGCTGTCTCGATCTGTATAATAATTGTTGATAAAAAAACACTCATTTGCACGCAAATTTGCTATATCAATAAAGTCATTTATTTCTTGATTTCCAACTTTTAAAATACTTTTCAAGTACTTCTTTTCTATAATCATTCCATCATTAGAATGATGACAGACCATTTCATCATTGCCTTGTCTTTCTATATATACACATAAATTTTCACTATTTAACCCTAATATTTTATGCTCAATAAAATCCTCATTACTGATATATTGTCGGCAAGAATACTTCTTACAAGTTCCTATGCTTTCTGTAAGATCTTCACAATTACAATATGCACTAACATTGAAAAATATCAGCGTAAAAATAAAAAATAGCTTTATATTCATCTACTTAATATGGTATACCAATCAAAAATTATATTAGCTCTTACTAACTCTATCATATTACCACTTAAAATCTGATTTATATCTGCAGCATCAATATTTCTCTGCTTATTTAAAATAAGAGATTTGATCATAACATAACCAGGCAAATTTGGAATAGACTGTAGAAATAAAAAAATATGCTTATCGCTGATTGAGCTTAAATTTAGGACCACTTCACTTTTTATTATTTTTGTGCGTTTACTTTTGCTGTAGAGCTCAGTTTCTTCAGGTATAGAGATTGATATTTCAGGTTCTAATATGTAGTATCTTTTGTATAGCTTGTTAAGCTCAAAATTTAAGTTTGCAATATATTTACTACTATGTAAATTTGAAGAAGAAATTCTTTTCCATGAATCTAGATTTTTATTTAGAATGATTTCTTTTTTTTGAATTTCAGTAATCTGTAAGTTAATAGAACGTATTTCCTCAACCGCGGTTTGATTTTTATTATAAACCTTCTTGTTATAGATAAAAAAGCATGTTGATAACCCTATTAATACAGTAGATAATAATAAGTAAGATATAAACTGAATTGTAGCTTTTCTTTTTAATTGAGAGATAGTCATTAATCTACATTGCCTCTCCTATTTCAACATCAATAGATAGGTTTTGCTCTTTAGTAGGAGGTAAGCTAGAAATATTAATGTCATAGGTACGAAAATTATCGTTTAAATTTTTTTGTAGTTTCTCGTATTGATAAGAAATATTTTTACCGGATTGAAAATCAAACCTTAAAGTTGTGGTAATATAACTTTTTGCCTCATTATAATTCCATTCAAATGATCGAAGTTCGATACCTGGTACTTTTAACTTTTCTACATACTTAACTTGTGTAAGAGGAGAGTATTCTATTTTTGATAAAATATTATTGATATTAATAAAATCGTAAATTTCATCTATTTTTTTTACATTATAGCTTTGGCTAAGTTTTATTAGTTGGTTATTTAAGGTGCTCTGCTTTGCGGATAAATTATCAGCGACATTGAAGTTTGAATACAAATTTAGCAAACAAAGGGCGTTAATTACAACTAAAACCAGGGCGAAGTATAGAAAAATTCGAGAAGAGTTTAAATAAAGGTAATTGAATAGATAAAATTCTTTAGTTTCCTTTGTATTAAAAATAGCTGCTAATTTATTCTTAAAGCTATGAAACAAAATTATGGTATCGCAAAAGTTATCTTTTTCACTTATAGCTAGTTCTGCTCCTAATAGTTTGCCTAACTCATATGGAGTTAATATGTTCACACTGTTCTCTGAAAAATTTATGACTGATAAACTAGCTTTAATATCTTCTGACACTATGATGCAAAGGTCGATAGGGTTATTTTTTTCAAACCTAAACTTAGTTAGGGATCGAATAGTATCTTGCACTTCCTGATATATTCCACCAGCAATAATTCCTGGTAAATTATCATTAGTAAATGGTACTAAACGCGTAAATACCATTTTATTCTCTTTAAGAACCACTTGTCTATAGCCTCCCGTTTTAGTTGCAGCAACTATAATTTTCCAATTACTGGGATCTTTATGTAGAATCTTTTTTGTTATATTACTTATTTCTATAGGAAACATTAATATTCCCTTAAAGTTGGAGCCTATCTCAATAAACACATTCAACCAATATTCTACTAAATGCTTTGCTTTTGATGAAACAAGAAGATAGCACCAGTTTTGATTGAATTTGTTTGGCTTCTCAACCAAAAAAACTGAACTTATGTCATTATTACGAGAAAAATGCTCCATCTTTGTTTTTGCTGATAGATAGGCGCTAATCTTGTTTGCCCTTGTAATAAACTGTAGCGAGTAATTTTGATCTGCATGATTAAGTACCAGGTATAAAGGTGCTTTTTTATCTGACGAAAGACATGAAATTAAATCAGAAACTGCTTTATCGTTTTTGCCCTTAACAAAATACCTTTTATTTAAAGTGTTATTTTTAAAATATAGTAACATTATGCCTTCTTCTCCGATAGAAAGCATAAACTTACTTTTGGATTTTGACCCAAACATATTAACAAAGTGTATACTTATCTAGAATTAAAAAGGTAATGTATTGAAATTCATTAAACATTAGAGGGAAATATTATTATGAATTTTCACAGCAACATTATTTATATTATAAATTTTTGATAAAATTAGTAGTAATATTAACCCATTTATATGACGAAGGTTTTTTATATTTTAGTATTCCCCTGTAGGATTTTCTTACCTTAAGGCGAAGGTATACTAGACATAACTTAACCTGACAAACAAGAATTAACTATATATCAGCTTGATATTTTCTTTTCCAACAGACTGAAATTTGAGTTGAACTAAAGGCTTGGTTTGACGCACTTTGTTGCACATTACCATTTAGTACACTTAAACTGAACATTTTCAGTGAACCCATCTGGCATAACTGAAACTTTTGTATTCATATTTATTTTTAAGTAATTTACTAATTCATCAACTAATATGTCAGGAGCAGAAGCACCTGCAGTAATTCCTATCTTTTCTACGCCTTGAAACCAGCTTTTATTCACACAGCTATAATTATCAATCAAGTAGGCTTTTTTTCCTCTTGCAGTGCACAGATCTAATAAGCGGTTTGAATTTGAACTATTTTTACTTCCTACAACTAATACCATGTCTACAATTTCAGCTAGCTTTTTAACAGCATTTTGTCTGTTTTGCGTTGCATAGCATATGTCCTTTAAATCTGGACCTATTATATTTGGAAATCTGAGCTTTAGAGCAGCAATAATTTCATGGGTATCATCGATGCTTAATGTGGTTTGTGTAACATAAGACAAATTATCTGGATCTTTAACCTTTAAATCATATACATCCTGCAAAGTTTGTACTAAAGTGATAGGATTGTTTACTCTTCCCCTAATTCCCTTAACTTCTGGATGGTTTTCATGCCCAATGAGAATTAATTCTTTACCACTATTTTCATACCTTTTTGCCTCTTTATGCACTTTGCTGACTAAAGGACATGTTGCATCAATCACTTGAATACCCTTTCTTTTTGCCTTATCTTCTATATTTTTTGATACTCCGTGCGCGCTGAAGATCAGTATTCCTCCATTATCTTCAATTTCCTCGATACTGTTCACAAAAACCACTCCTTGTCTCTTAAAGTCCTCTACTATATATTTATTGTGAACAATTTCGTGTAGCACATAAACTTGGCACTTGTTTTTGTATTTTTCTAAAGTAATAGCTAATATGTCCACAGCTCTTTTTACCCCGGCACAAAAACCTCGCGGCTCAGCTAAGATAATTTCCATTTTTGTCAAATCAAGTAAATATGCAAGCATTACTTAAAAATAAGCTCCGCTCACTGTGTTTTATAGTACCATTATTTACGTTTTATATAATAATTATTTTTCGCATATTCTCTTTAACATTTGATCAACCTACTACTTCAGAAAATTTTAGAAAAGATAATACAGTATATAAACAACTTGATATTTTAGATAGAAATGGAGTGGTAATAGCAACAAATGTGCCCACAACATCACTATATACAGATGCAACCAAAGTAAAGAATCCGGAAAGTATAGCAGCACAACTGTGTTCTATTTTGAATGATCTTGAATACGAGAACTTATATAGAGTACTTACTTCAGAAAAGAAATTTGCTTGGATAAAGCGGCACTTGACTCCAAAAGAACTGTTAGTAATAAAAAATGCCGGCGTGCCAGGAATAAATTTCTATAACGATGTAAAACGTATATATCCTCACAGCAATTTATTTTCACACGTTCTTGGTTACACTGACATAGATGGCAACGGTATTGCAGGAGTTGAGGCATATATAAGTAAAAACAATGAGCAAGAAAACCCATACTTAGATACACGAGTATAGTGCATAAAGAGCTAACTATAAAGCTGTAAGCAGATATCAGGCACTCGGCGGAGTAAGAATTGTTTTAAATGTGAGAAATAGTGAAGTCATTTCGATGGTCAGTCTACCTGATTTTAACCCCAACCTACAGAATAAGGCAGAAGACGTACAAAAGTTTAATCGCACCAGTCTTGGGGTGTATGAGATGGGATCGGTGCTAAAATTCTTTACAATAGCCGCAGCGCTTGATGCAAACGTTACAAAAACTAGCGATTTATATGATGTATCAACACCAATCACCATTGGAAAGTATAAAATTCAGGATTTTCACAAATCTAAAATTCCAAAAATTACTGCGCAAGATATATTTGTAAAATCATTCAACATTGGTGCAGCGAAAATTGCAGTCAAATTAAGCATTGAAAAACAAGTAGAATACTTTAAAGCTATGAAGCTATTTTCTCCTTTAAAAATAGAAGTACCAGAAAAATCTACACCGATAATCCCGGATAAACGGAGTGAAAACACTTTAATAACAGCATCTTATGGTTATGGCATAGCTATAACTCCTATACATCTTGCACAAACTGCAGCAGCATTAATCAACAATGGGATATTTCATAACGCAACCTTGATGTTGAATAAAAGAAGTATAGGAGAGCAAATTATCTCAAGAAGAACCTCCAGGGAAATGAGAAAATTATTACGCGCAGCAGTAACAGATGGCACTGGCAGAAAAGCAAAAATAAAGGCATATTCAATAGGAGGAAAAACTGGATCGGCGGAAAAAGTTGTAGATGGTAAATATAGCAAAGATGCAAACATAGCGTCATTTATAGGAGTACTAACTATGCTTGACCCAAGGTATATAGTGCTAATTGCTATTGATGAACCTCAAGGAATGCACCACACCGGGGGAATAATTGCTGCGCCTATAGTAAAAAACATTATAAATAGAATAGCACCTATACTAAATGTTACACCTGAGATGTAAAATTATGATTGCTTTACTATAACTTCAAATCTATCATTACCAAAATCCTTATTAATATACCAAGAACCATCATCTTTAGTTACAAACTCAAGACCTTTAAGGTCTCTTTTTATTGTCTTTCCATTTTGACCATCAATAGCGATATTAATATCGAATGTAATAACGTCTAGATTTATCATAGCTTCTTTCCCGCTGCATGAATTTAGACTGAACTTGCCTAACATGACATCATTAAAACTCACTTCCCCTGTATAGACATCACACTGACCGTCCACACAATACGTAGTCTCAATATAGAAAAGGTCTGACATATAAAACACCTTGCGTTTATAAAAAAAGAGCTAAATATATATAGCTAGTGCAGCCCTACGCCACGCCACTATAGTTGTAAACCTAGAGCACTTTATCTATAATACAGCTAGGAATGTAAAATTCAACAGTTAATTGTGTAAGGAAGTCTAAATTACTATATCTTAGAGGAATGGCTGGGAATGTTCAAAAAAGCATAAGCGTCAAGTTAAGGAAATAAAGGTATGAAAGAGATAGAATAATAAGGTATAAGTTTTCCTGGATATATGAATGAGAGAACTTGCAATATAGCTTGCTTATAAAAAGACCTCAATGAATTCTTTAATGAAAAAGCAGACAAAATATCAATTGCAGTAGGTTTTATAAAAAGAAAGAGAAAACTTAATGGCTCATCATTCATAAAAGCTATGGTTTTTGGTAACATTAGGAGTTGATGATTGCAGCATAGAAACAATGTGCCAATTGCTAAATGAAGACTCGATAGAAATTACAAAACAGGGTTTAGGTTTAATAAAGAAGCAGTTGAGTTTATGAAACAAATGTATTTTATGTTTATTTAACTACGGATTGATTGCAAAATTTTACAGCAATTAGGAAGCGTTAAATTATTGGATAGCAGCTACATTAGCCTACCCGGTAGCATGGAAGATATGTACAAGGATAGCTATAGAGATTGTGAGAGTAATACCAAATCAAGAATAAAGCTACAGTTAGTCTTTGATTATCTGAATCAAGCGCTAGATAAATTAAATTTAATGGAGGTCAGATCAAGGTTATAGGGATTATCTTGAACAGCCAATGATTTTTTGATTTTGGCTACTTTGTGCCTAGTTCTTTTAAACAAATCAATGAAATAGGAGCTTTTTCATAAGTCGTTGATACCAACATATATGATAAATCAAAAAATAGAGCTATTGGAGTATTTGGAAGGTCAATTATCTTCAGAAAAAGATTAGGAAAGGAAGTAAAAATTCAGGTAAGAATTATATGTCAAAAACTAACAGTCTCTCCTAAGAAACTCCTTGAACTAACTCATCTTTTTTTACCAGGATATAGCCAAATTCAGAAGCTTTTTTACTCAGATTTTTCATAACCCTGTTTTGATAAAGTTTTTCGTAAGAATCAATTCCTTTTTCGACATACTCTTGTCCATACTTTAGCATATTATAAAAGATACATGCTAATTTCCTTGCCATAGCAGTGATCGCTTTTGGAGCTCCCAGTCGTTTTTTCCACTTTCTGCATTGTGAACCAAGAGCAGTATTACTTTTTGATACACATTGTGCAGCAAGCCGTAAGGCATTTGCAGCACGATTTACGACTTTACAAGTTTTCGTGCTAAACACTTTCTCTCCAGTGATTTTATTACCAGGACTCAGCCCCAACCAAGACGAAAATGTTGGCCATTTGTTATGGTTGATACCAGTCTCTGAGATTATGGTCTGTATACTTAGTACACTGAATCCTGGATCTAGTAAAATCTATCCCGATAACCCGGTATAATTCTTCATGCAAATTAAAGTTTGGATCATTTTTTTGCTTGCCTTGTGCTTTACTTGTTGATTTGCTCTCATCAGATTTTGTTTCAAATGTTTTATAGTAGCTTTCAACGCTTCTATCACATTCCTTTATTTGTTCCTGGAAAAAAGTATATGCTTCATATTCTTGCTTAAGTGTAAACAAGTGTTCCTCTCTGTAGTCATCGGTTAATGCCTTTACAATAGTAGATTTATCATTTCTTATTCGTCCATCCCTTAATTCAGCTAATTTTTCAGGATCTCTTTCACCTTCAATTATCGCTTCAATAATCCTAATACCTGTTACACCGTTAATATCACTAATTGCCTTATGTAACTGAATGTTCATCTGAATTAATGCCTTTTGCATGCGTTGAGTGTGTGTACTTGCGCTTCTGATTAGATTATTACGTTGTCTGACGTAGCCACGCAGTACGCAAATTTGATCATCTGGTCTAAATGATCCTTGGAGCAGTCCATAGCTATGTAACTGTTGCAACCACTGGCAATCTTGAACATCAGATTTTCTACCAGGTACATTTTTAATATGCCGCGCGTTTACTAATTTTACTTCAAATCCATATGATTCAAGTATTTGAAATAAAGGAATCCAATATACTCCCGTTGATTCCATAGCTACCGTTTTAATTTCACACTTCTTCAACCATTTTGCTAAGTTATGCAGATCCACTGTAAAACAACCAAACTTTTGGATATGTTGCTCATCTCTTCCTTCTGGAACACATACATAATGTACAGATGAGCCAATGTCTATTCCTGCCGCATTAGGGTTCATTACTTCCAACTTATTTTTTACTTTTGCCATTTTATACCTTTAGTATATAATTTATCATTGAAGAAGCGCTTCAGCTTGAGACGGTAAAATTAAGGCACTCTCCTAAACGAGGTAGTCTGAATAGACTCCATCAATGGTTTAACCGTCACCTTCAAAACCATGCTAACCAACGGGCACTGTGACACCATTGGGATATCGGTCATAACTGCAGAAGTGCTTCCTACGCAATTATACCAACAAATTACTAAAAACTTAAATTAGGGAGTTTCTTTTTGGTTTGACAGGTTTTGCCTGTTCGATGCTAACTATAATGATAATCAGATTTAGAATATGCGGAAGTAACTTTTTTTGACAATATAATGGAGTTTTACAGACAAATAACAAACACTAATTGTCTTACAATTGCAACACTACAGAAAATTATATTAACTTTCTGTAACAACACAAAAAATTTATGTCAGAAAGTAGGTTTTGCAATTATATCAATAGTGGTGGGATTGGTAGGACTCGAACCTACGACCAATTCGTTATGAGCGAACTGCTCTAACCGACTGAGCTACAATCCCTTTTATCAACACCTATAATACACACAAAAGGAAATTTGTCTACTCGCTTATTTCACTATCAACCCAACTTTGCAAATCATTTGGTGCACCAATTTTACGTGCAATTTCCTTACCATCTTGAAATATGATTAAAGTAGGTATAGATTGAACTCCATACTTACTTGGCACCTCAGTTTCTCCATCTATGTCGAACTTGCAGATCTTGATCTTGCCTTTTCTATCCTTGGCTAATTGCTCAATACGTGGCATCAGACTTTTGCATGGCCCGCACCATTCTGCCCAAAAATCTACCAGAACTAACCCTTTATAGTCAGTGACTTCAGATTTGAAATTTTGATCATTTACCGCTTTAATATCATCACTCATAAAATACCTAAATTTTTGTAAAATATATCCTATCAATTAGCAGCTAATCAACTAAATTCTTTTGAACTGAAGTGTTTTGCATAAAATGATTACATTTGATGGTTAAAGATATCTACATTTCCCCAACCCATTAAGTCTAGCTCAATACGAGTAGAAAGAAATTCAAAGCACTTTTGGGCCAACTCTTTTCTGTTTTCACGTTTCAGCATTGAGTCTAGCTTTTCCTTTATTCTATGGAGATATAAAACATCAGATGCAGCATAACTTTTTTGCTTGTCTGTTAAATTTTCATTTCCCCAATCAGAAGATTGCTGTTGCTTGTTTAGTTTGGTATCAAGCAGTTCTAAGCACAATTCTTTTAAGCTATGATTATCTGTGTAAGTGCGAACTAAACGTGAGGCTATTTTCGTGCAATAGCACGGCAGTGCCCAAGTTTTTAAGTAATAATGTATTATGCTTACATCAAACCGCGCAAAGTGAAAGATTTTGGTTATATTTTTATCCTCTAATATTTTTCTCAAATTTGGAGCTGTATAATCGTTTTTGAATTGAATCAAATGAGCGTTGCCATCATCAAAAGAGAGCTGCACAAGGCATAATCTGTCTCTGCTATGAAGTAGCCCCATTGCCTCTGTATCAACAGCTATAGACCTTATACCATCTGGTATTGCACTAGCTGGCAGGTCGTCTTTATATACAAATATTCTCATAAATTTAATATATTGCATGGCACATATGATAACAAAAAATGTGTCTTAAGTATACGAAAAGATCATAGAAGGTTGTCTCCCACATTTTTCATATACGTGGGGTTTACAAATTGTGACATGCACCTATAATCAAAATAAGCAGAATTTAACTGCGGGAGTAGCTCAGTTGGTAGAGCGCAACCTTGCCAAGGTTGAGGTCGAGGGTTCGAATCCCTTCTCCCGCTTTTTTTTCAACATAAAAAAATTACTTCACTTATCCAACTAATCTAGCTATACTAAAAATAGCTAAAAGCTTTTTAGAAAATAAGGGGTTATATGAAAAAAAAGAAAAAAATAGTGTTATACTTTATTTAGCAATTTCAGGCATAGGAGCAACAATAGGAGCACTTACAGGTTTTGGGTTCAGCTTTACAGCTTTATCACCATTGGTAATGGGTGGAATTGTTGGTTCTATAACTCCAGCATTGTTTACAGCTCTGTGTGCGGGGATTCTGCTATACGAATTTTGCAAAAAAGGCTCTATTGAAAAGAATGATAAAGATGTTTGTGTCGGTTCAGGTATTACCACACCTGCAGGTGCTGTAATTGGAGTTGGCCTTGCTGCAGCTACAATGGCTATTTTTCCCGGTGCAACGCTCGGAATGGGATTGGCAGCTTTAGCAGGTGCAGTGATAGCGCCCATAGCATTAATTGCAGGGATGTTAGTAGCAGAAAATGTTATTGCACCAATAGCTGAAAAAGTGAATGAGTATATTATATCACCTATAGTTGAGCGTTTTTCTTCAAAAGAGGAAAAGAGCAAATTACCTCAACACGTGTCTGCTTAGCAGAGTGGCAAAATAAGGTAGACAAGAAAAGACAACTAAATGGGTGTCATGCCAGTGCGTGACACTGGCATCCAGCCTTTTCACGCAAAAAACGTTGTAAGGTACTTATCAACTTAGTGCCTAATCTGGATCCCAGTGCCAAGCACTGGGATGACATGATGGAAGCTAGGATGGCAAGAAAAGGAGCACTGGCTTCAATATTTGCATATTAGCCGCTCCCCTGAACAGATACACCTGCAAAATAATCAATTGACGTTAGCATTTAGCTTCCTTTATAATTTCCTTTGTGAAAGAAGAAAAATGTTTATTTGTAACGATAGCTGGTTTGCCAAATGCTGGAAAGTCTACATTAATTAACAGCATCGTAGGCAAGAAGATTGCAATTGTCACCCCTAAGGTGCAAACAACAAGGACGCAGGTAAGGGGTGTTACAATATGTAATGATACGCAGATTGTCTTTACTGACTCTCCAGGAGTGTTTTCAGCAGAAACAAAACTTGAGAAAGCTCTAGTTAAATCTGCATGGGGAGCAGTTAAGAATAGTGACATTACTTTGTTGCTTGTTGATGTAAGCAATTACTTAAAAAACATAGAAAGAATAAAAACTATATTCGCACGACTTCAGCGCACAAAAGGCAGATGTATTTTGGTTGTCAATAAAGCTGATTTAGTAAAAAGATCAGAACTCAAAATGGCACATGAACATCTAAATTTCCTTTATAAGTTTGAAAAAATTTTTACGATATCGGCACTGAAGAATGATGGACTTTCTGATTTGATGAATTATTTATCTGAAATTGCACCGATAAGCCCTTGGTTTTATGAAAAGAATCAAATAACTGATTCCTCGGATGATTTTTTATCAGCAGAAATTACGAGAGAAAAGTTGTTCTTGAACCTGCATGAAGAATTGCCATACTCTACAGCTGTTATAACTGAACAATTTGAGGAAAAAAAAGATAAGAGTTTAGTCATAAAACAGATCATATTTGTGTTGAAAGATAGTCATAAGAAAATAGTGCTAGGGAAAGAAGGTGGTAACATAAAAAAAATTAATATCGAGGTGCGTGCAGAACTGGAAAAATTATTTGAATGCAAAGTTCATCTCTTTTTGTTCGTAAAAGTGCGACCTTGGACTGATCGCCCTGAGGAATATATAAGTAATGCTTAATTCTTTGTTGGTATTTGACATTGAAACTATACCAGATGTAAATTCCTGTAAGAATTTACTCAATATTAGTGATGATAGTAGTGTAAAAGAGAAGAGGGACGCATTAACAAAATATCATCTTGAAACAACAAACGGGCAAAACTCTTTTCTGCGTCAGCCCTTCCACCTTGTTGTAGTTATTAGTTTTTTACTTTGTAATATAACACGCCAGGGCGGTTACGAGGTATTCACACTACAAGAAATAAGATCTGGAGGTACGATAAACTCTAATGAAAAAGAGTTAGTGAAAGGATTTTTTAACTACATATCAGAGAAAAAGCCAAGACTAGTTTCATTCAACGGACGCACTTTTGATATACCGGTACTGAAGTATCGTGCTATGGTTCATGGCATTCAAGCGGAATATTTTTACAAAGCTGGCGATAAGTGGAATAGTTACAATCAGAGGTACAGTAGTGATTGGCATTGTGATTTACTTGAATCTCTCTCTGACTTTGGAGCTTCTGCAAGAATGAAGATGAACGAAGTTTGCGCAGCATTTAATCTTCCTGGTAAGATTGGAGTTGATGGGTCACAAGTTATGGACTTATACGATAGTGGCAAAATACAAGAGATTCGCGATTATTGCGAAACAGATGTGATCAACACTTATTTGATTTACTTGAGGTTCATGCATCATCAAGGAAGAATGACTACAGAAAGCTATAATAAGAGCATAGAAGAATTGCTTTTAGAGTGTGAAAAAAAAGAGCATCTAAAAAAATTTAAAGAGGAATGGAAAATAACTAGTGGTGAAAACTTTTATACTTGAATGTAAATGAATAGATATTATGGAGCAATCTAATAAGTATCCATTCAGCAGGGTGGCAAAACAAGATAGACAAAAACATAGGAACAAATGGTGTCATTTGACACTGGCTTTTGCACAAAAAACGTTGTAGAGTGTTTACCAACTTAGTTGGATCCCAGTGTCAGCTACTTGGATGACAAGAAAAGAAGCACTGGTTTCACATGCATCTGAACAGATACATCTAATAATTGCTCCATAATAATAGTTATAAGCTCCTTGCAGTAGACAAGGCATTCTCATATGCCATCTGCTTAACTTCTGCTTGTTCAAGCTGAGAAGAATTTTTATTTTTTACTTCTTCGAAAAAATTTGACCCACTAAAAATATAATTCCCTAAATTAGCAGCATAATATTGAGCATTACCTAGAACTGCACAGTTATAGCCCTTCTTATAATAGTCCGAACGTGGGTAAAAACGTCTTTATAGCTATTGTAAGCCAGGAGGCCAGCAGTGTGTTATTATGATCTGTTCGGATTATTGTGAAAAGAGCTATAATTCGGCTTAATATTCTCGAAGGGTAGTAAAAGAGAGAAACGTTATTGTTTGATTGGAAGTCATTTTCATCCATTATTTTAATGGCTTCATGATAACCATCCATTTTATGAACAGAATATCCTTCAGGTACTGATATTCTTAATTGTGCACCTACATGAGCATAACCAAAGACACCAGGTGATACCGCCGGCACTGGATCTTGTCTATGTTGAGTTACTCTAATGGTTTTTTCTTGCAGAACATCATTATAAAATTCACTAGCAGTAAGGTCAAAAACTCGTGGATCACCAAAAGTTGCAACATGGATATCTTCAGCTCCTTCTGTTTTGTTGAGGCATAAAGCAGCTATCTTGGCAATAGCTCCTCCCATACTGTGACCTGTGAGATTAAATTTAAAATCTTTGATTTTTGATCCTTGTTTTTCAGCACGAGATTTCAAAATGCCATAAAGATTAGGCCATGAATCCGTAAATGAATTATAAAATCCTCTATGCATTCTTCCACCTTCAGGTAAAAATTCCGAAGTAGTAAAAAGTACATTTACATCAGTGATTCCATCGTTTACACCATGGCTCAGACGAGTACCGTGGTAAGCTATTGTAATTTCTTTACCTTTTATGAAAACATGACCAGCATCTTTTTCAAAGCTATTACCAAATGGAATAAATTCATAACCTTCGCTAATAAGTTCAGCTCTAGTTTTATACATTTTTTCAGTAGATGGAATAATCTCAAAATCTTCTGTAGTTTCAAATTTAGTTTTGTATACTCTTTGAGCTAGATTGTTACATTTTTTTTACCTAATTTTTCATCATCATCGCCATAGCTTATCTTGCAGAAATTACTCATTTCCAATAATTTCTCTCTTTCAAATCCTGCAATTTTTACAATACTTTCATCTATTTGATAATTAGAAGGTAAAGAACATGGCTCATTTGGGTCAGCACGATTTATAAATTCATAATCTTCAATGATCTCAAACTCATCATCATATCCTTTCATCTCACATTTGCTGTCATCTAATGAAATGGAGCTTGACTGTTCAGGTTTATCTAATTGTAAATCTATGCCACTACCTGTAGCGCTAAACCAATTGCGTAAAAAACTAAAATCCATAAGTACCTTAATCTATTAACTATAATACAAATTAATATTATTGTCAATAACTTATATTAATATATTAATCTTTTTTTGTGCTTTCACTTTGAGTAAATTTTACTTCCATAGAATAAATATAGAGTTACAATGTACCAACAAGCGACCTTTGTGCTAAATTTTGGTTAATATACACGTTGAGCGTATTAAGAAAGTTGCTTTTAAAGTATTGCATTTTACTTTTATTTTCGCTATAAGATTGCTTTAAGTTGGATTTTCAACATCCTTATGCTATTTATGTTATGATTTTAAAATTTTTTGGGGGCACTTCATGAAAAAATCTATTTATACTAGAACTGCTCTGGCTTCTCTATTGACTTTATGTTCTTTCAGTGGCTTTGCTGCTGACTTTTCTGACGAGAGTATGAAGGAAGTAAAAAAGCAAGAGAGTAACGAGTCAATCAAAACTTCTGGAAAGATGGAAGTGATGAAGACGTCAAATAAAAAACTAAAAGAGAAAATGGACAGGGTATGTAATGCTGATCCAAGAAAAAAAGCTGAAGAGCTTAAGAAAAAAGAAGAGCTAAGATTAGCAGCTGAGCAGAAGAAAAAAGAGGAGTTAAAATTAGCAGCTGAACAAAAGAAGAAAAAAGAAGAGTTAAAGTTAGCAGCCGAACAAAAGAAAAAAGAAGAAATCAGACTGGCAAATGAGAAAAAAGCAAAACTTATAGAGGATTCAAAGGCGAAAGCCCTGAAAGTTAAAAATTCTAATGTAGAAAAGTCAAAAACTAAGGGTTCTAAAACCAAGAATGCTAAAATTGAAGCTGAAGATATAAAAAAGGATGTAAAAGTTGTTAACAGCAATACAGAGGAAAAAGGTAAGGCAAGTCCTGTTGTTTCAGTTGGTGGCGTTGATATTATCGATACCAACCAAGGAAAGGATGGCTTAAGGATAACTTTTGGTGGTGTTGTTGATTCTCAAGGTTATGGTAACTATGGGTTAAGTGACTATGAGCATTATAATATTATGCCAGGGAAATTTACAAGTTATTTTGATGTTGCTGAAGATAGTATAAGAGGAGCAAATCTAGTATTTCCTGAAGGGATAGGAAATATTGGTGATTACAGCGAAAACATGGGCATGATTTCAGATGCAATATTGCACTTAAGAGCTGAAAACAAAAATGAAGATTTAGGACTTCTTTATGGTGCTGATGTGCAATTTCATGTTCCAGTGACTGAAGGTAAAGGAGCTTCACAAGGTGTGAATGCTGCAAGAGGTAGAAGTGCACATGTATTCTTAAATTCAAAATATGGTGATCTGAAACTTGGCTATCAGTTTGGTCCTGAGTCTCTAATGAGGCTTGATGCAACAAGGATTGCAACTGTTGACGGAGCTGCAGATAGTGACTGGTTCAGGAAAGTGAACTTAGAAGGAAATGCTGCAAACTTTCCATTTTACGTAACACCACGTCTTTACACTGAAAGCTTCTCGAGCGAGAGTGAGAAACTCTCCTTCCGTATGGCAGGGAAATACAACAAAGATGTTATGACTACATTGCCGTTTAGAGCTGCTTACTACTCGCCAAATTATATGGGTGCGAGATTTGGTATTAGCTACTCACCTCGTTACGATAATAGTTTATCTATTGTAGAGGATTATGGTAATGTAAAACATGTTGGTCCAGGCTATGAGCACATAGTAAGCGCTGGCGCGTCATATGAATATGATTTTAGTAAACATAATATAAAAGTTAAAACTTCCGTAGTTGGTGAGTTTGGTTTTGCAAAAGAGCCAAGTAAAGATAAGCACCTTTATAATGAGTTCATAGAATACAATAACCTAGGAGGTATGAATTTAGGTGCAAGCGCTGATTATAAGATTGATGAAGATCAAAGTGTAAAATTTGCTGCCTCTTTTGCATATTTAGGCAAATCTGGTCAACCTAAGAATATCAAGAAACTCGACCCTGTTTCAAAAGAATATAAAGATATTAATGATGATGTTAGAAAAGGTGGCTTAGAGCAATTTAATGACAAGGACACCATGTATTGGACTGCAGGTGCTGGTTATCAATATGATAATATCTACACAAGCTTGACATACTTTGGTAGCAGAATGAGCGATAAAGATATGCTTCATAATGTTGCACTTGGTGTTCAATATGATCTATCTTCTTCATGCAGTAAGAGCAAATTTGTTCCTTATGCAGCCTTACATTATTTTACGACTAATGAAAAAGGTGCACTGCAAGATCAAAAGGTACCTTCTAACCAAGGAATTCTTCTACTCACTGGTGTGAAGTTTTCTTTCTAGTTGGTTCTAGTAATACACACCACAACTTGAGTGTGGTGTGTGTCTTGTCTGTTAGTGTTTTATTTGCTGATTAAGTAAACATCAGTCGGTACATGACAATCTTACGGGTACTTGTTTTAATTTACATGATTAGTGATGTCATCCCAGTGCTTGACACACGATTGTATAAGCGTTTGTTTTAATTCGCATAACAGGTGGTGTCATCCCAGTGCGTGACACTGATCATCAGAAACGTTGATTACTTTTATACCCGTAAATTTAACTAGATGCCAGTGTCTGGGCACTGGCATGACACCCTATAACTACTCAGATAATGGGTAAATCGTCATAATCCCTTACCTATCGAACTTTTCAAATTTAATCAATTAAGCGGGAGGCAACTATGCAAACCAAATTAAAAAACCATTTAGCTGGAGAATTACTTACCATCGCTACTTGCTGGAAATTAACGCTTGTAAGTGGGGAAGTAATGGGATTTACTGATTATGACGAGGATTTAAATGTCAATAATATACTTTATAAATCTTCAAGTGGGTTTACAGCTAGTAGTATACTATTAAACAGCGATTTGAGAACTGACAATCTAGAAATTGAAGGAATATTAAATAATGCTGATATTAAAGAAGAAGAGGTTTTATCAGGGAAGTATGACTTTGCAAATATCGAAATATTTCTTGTGAATTATAAAGATTTAAGTCAAGGAATGATGAGTCTGCACTTTGGAACTTTTGGTAAAATAACATTAAATAGTGGTAGATTTATCGCTGAAATTAGAGGACTTGCAACAAAGCTTGAGAGAAGCATAGCAGAATTGTATTCTCCTGTATGCAGAGCACAATTTTGCGACGATAAATGTAAAACTGATGCTAAAAAGTTTAGTAGAACAAGCACGATTACTAAAGTGATAGACGAAAGAAGATTTGAAGACACTAATTTGGTCGAAAGCGATGGATATTATAAGCACGGAGTAGTGAAATTCTTTAGTCCAGCAACATTTGAAGTTGTAGTTAAGGAATACAAAAATAAAGTAGTTACATTATTTGCTTTACCTCCATATAAAATTTCTACTGGGGATAAATATTCGATACTTGCAGGTTGTGATAAAGCATTTTTAACGTGCAAAAACAAGTTTAACAATACTGTGAATTTCCGTGGCGAACCATACATACCAGTTGTTTAGCAGCACAATTTTCAATATTATGAATAAGTATGGAAAGGTGGCTGAGTGGTCTAAAGCACACGCTTGGAAAGCGTGCACATATGAAAATATGTCGGGGGTTCGAATCCCCCCTTTTCCGCACATTATTTCTAGTATAACACAGTGTTTTTGTCCTACTTAGACTGGGTTAATTGCTGAACTTTTGTAACCGCATTATAATTTGGTTGACCAATTTGTTTATTATTAGCACATTTTACAACTGTCTTTTATTAGAGAAAATTCGTCTATCGTAGCATTATCACAAATAAACCGTAAAGTAGAAGATAGACAAAAGACCACAATATGCGAGAGTCAGGAACAAACTACTCTACAGAGATAGTTACTATAAAACCGACGCTAATAACGAATTAGAGATAAACGTTGCAAAGGTATCTGTTCAGCAGAGTGGCAAAATAAGGTAGACGAGAAAAGACAACTATAGGAACAAATAGGTGTCATGCCAATGCGTGACACTGGCATCCAGTCCTTTTGCACAAAAAACGTTGTAAAGTGTTTACCAACTTAGTTGGATCCCAGTGTCAGCTACTTTCATGACAAGAAAAGAAGCACTAGTTTCAATATTTGCACATTAGCCATGCATCTGAACAGATACTTGCAAAGAATAGGAGTGGATCAACCGGCAAAGTCACAGTAAGTTAATACTGGAAGAATATTAATCTAGGATTCGTAAATGTCTTTTCTATGTTTTATTGAAACAATGGTTACTTCATATTATGCAGCATTGACATGATAGATAATACGATAATCTCCAGTCCTTAGTCTTCTGTGCCCTTTGAGTTTGTAACGCAACGATTCACCAAGATCAGTTGGGTTAACTGTAAGGCGCTCTTTTATTATTTCTTCAACTCTTAACTTTATTGTCTTTGGAAGAACTGGTAAATCCCGTCTAGTAACATTTTTTAGAAACTTAATCTTATAGCGCTTTAGTCCCACTTGACGTCTTTTAGATCAACTGTCTCTGCACCTGGAACATTAAGTTCAGCAGCACGTTCAATTAGTATTTTATCTTCCTCATTTTCAATTGCTTCTTGCATCAGCTCCTCTACCAACTTTTTAACAGGCTTATTTCTTATTTTAGCCAGCCCAGCAAGACACTCTGAAATTTCACTGTTGAAAGTTATGTTAATTCCTGAATCTGCCATAAGTTTTACCGAAGTTTATCAGTAATTATACAACATTTTTCTGAATTTTTCAATAAGACGAAGCCTTTTCTGATAGATAAAAAGGCTCCATTTCAAGCAATGAAACTAGGATGATTATATCAGTGTTGACCCTCTAGGTCAATTCTAAATCTCTTATGAAAAAGAGCTTTCACAAAAATTTGTAAAAGCTCCCATATAGAAAATCAACGCTGAATAGAAGAGCCTGCTCCTTTGACATCTGCTTTTGTAACATTTGTCAAAGGTTTCATTGACTCAGAACTCTCTTCTTGCACTTCTGAAGCAAATTCTTTAAGCGCAGATTTTGCTTCAGGATTCTTTTCTACGAGTTGTTCTATTTTTGCACCTTCTTTACTTGAAGAAGCTTCAACAGCTTTTGGTTTAGAACGCCTGTTTAGCGAAGGTTTTACTTTTTCCGTACTCTTCTCTTGTGTTTGTTGTAATCCCAATGCTTCATACAAGAACTTTGTTTCATGCTGTTTTCCTACCATTACGTCTTGATGCGCACATATCTGCTCATCAATAACACCGTTTCTTTTGAGAATTTTTGCAGAACCATCGCTACTAACTGAGATATCCATCTGACACTTTTTCCCTTCAACTTCCCAAGCTATAGTCATATCATATGAGCCATTAAGAACTTCATATGACCTTATTTCTTGTCTATCTTCATCTTCACAAAGTGTTAAACGTACTCCTCTTGTTTTATTTTCGTCAGGTTTGCAAATTGTAATTGCGTCTATACCATATTCTTTGCATTTACTTGCTTCTAAGAAATCTCTTAAACACACCGGATCTTTTCCTGCAATAGCTAATCTTGCAACAGGAAAAGGAATGAAATTTTCATCTAAATTTTCCTCAAGTGCTGCAAACTTTATCTTGTTAGATTGCATACCATAAAGTTCCTTTACTACTTCCTTAGGAACATCTCCTGAAACCATCTTAGAACTATGATTTACATCATTAGAATCCGCAGAGACCCCAAGTAGGTAATCTCGATACATTCTCAAGGTTTCTTCATCATGAATATCATACAGAAGATTTATGTTCTTTTGACGAGCTTCCCAGGTTTCTGCATCATGAACCTCGTAACCACTTTTGTACATCTTAGGAAAAGCTTTTCCATTACTTACTGAAGAAAACCACTGTTTTTTAATTTCTTTATCCAAGTCAAGAGCTTCCCTATAGTCATGGAGTACACCATTCTCTATATAACCAAAAACTCCAGAAAAAGTAGAACTTTCTTTACTTATATCATGAATTTTACCTACCTTTCCGCCATGAGAAACTGTACTTACCATTTCCTTGGCTTTATTTTTAAGATTTTTAAAACTACTTAACATAATAACCTCACGTTAATTAACATAATTTATTATGACATTACGGACTATGCTAAGTCAAGTTTTAAATCTGAATCTTTTATGAAAATTAATATTCTTTACATGGTATACATATTATACCATTTCTAGTAGACAAAAAGCTTAAGTGAAAAAGCGTAAAGGGCAGCTCTATCCTTATTGATTTCTTAGTAGACTGCAATCGCCAAAAACACAAATTCTACATATTGTTCTTCCAGCACTTGACACTAGAAAAAACAACCTGGTCTTGGATTTTAGTAGATGGTGCTGTCAAATTATAACAGCTATAGTGGTGAAACCAGCTATTTATTTTTGCATGGAAATTTACCAATTATTAAAATATTAAGTGTAGTAAAAATATATTCTAATAGTATGGAAAAATAAATGAAATTTGAACAATGTGTAAAAGGTAAAATGTTAGAGTTAGATCATCTTAGGCACAAAACAATAAATGATCTTACAAATTTTGTAGACACAAGACCAGATATCGAAGAATTTGATTGGATAAGCAAAAATACTAGTAATAACCTAAAGCGTAAAAAAGGTAACAATATTAGTAATAATATGAAACTTAGGTGTATAGGTGCAGCAATTGGTTTAGTTAGTTGCAGCATATTATTTAGGGTAAGCAGCTTTAACTCTTGTTGGTGTTTCTGGTGTAGTGTTGTTGGTGCGTTACTTGGAGCTGGAGCGGGCTATGTCGTAGGTAAATGTCTTGATAAAATTGAGGTTACAAATATGCAAAGAGAAAGGAGTTGTTAAAGGTTCGTGTTGTATTCTGAATTTCTTTCAATACTTAAAGATTTACAATCAGAGCAAACCACCTGTCCACGTGGAACTGATTTCAGTTCATCAGTGGAAACTTGATTTGAGCAGAATATGCATTTTATTTTATCACTTGGGGCGAGTGAGTGATCAACAGCAATTCTATCATCAAAAACAAAACACTCGCCTTCCCAATTACCACTTTTGTTGTCAGTTTTTTCAAGGTAGGAAAGAATACCGCCTTTAAGGTGGTAAACATCGTTAAATCCAAGGCTTTTCATATATGCTGTAGATTTCTCACATCTGATTCCACCAGTGCAGTACATAGCCACTTTCAGGTCTTTACTTTCAGAGAAAGACTCTGCCCACTGAGGAAAATCGCGAAAACGTTGAGTGTGCGGATCGATTGCATTTTTAAATTTGCCTAGTTTTACTTCGTATTCATTTCGTGTGTCTATTACTAAAATGTCAGGTTGAGAGATAAAATCATCCCAATGCTCCGGATCAACGTACTGACCTCTAACGGCAGTATCGAGATTACTTACACCAAGATTTACAATTTCTCTTTTTAACCTCACTTTCATCTTACTAAATGGTTGATATTCTGCCGCGCTCTCTTTCCATGTAAGACCTTTCAGCCTGTCATCAGAACATAGAAAATCAAATATTTTATCAATTGCGGTTCTTCTACCAGATACAGTTGCATTAATACCCTCTTCTGCAAGTAGTATAGTACCCTTTAACTCCACGTTGTCGCATGCAACTTTTATTTCGTCTTTCATGTCATAATAATTAGAGAGTTCTATAAAGTGATAGAAAGTTGCAATGATGAAACTCATGATTAATTAGTTTATCGATTTAAAACATAATATATAAAATTATAAAGATATTCAATAGGACGGCTGTTAATTACTGGATATCTTCAGTTTTTATATATAACATTTTAGTATCAAATATAGATTCAAATTAATGTTTTTGAGAATATTTAAAAATATATTCTTGTTTTTAGTAAGTATATTATTTGTCTGTCCTATACTATCGTTAATATCGATTCTATTTACAGAATCAGCAAATTCTGGATGGGTAATTAGTACACTTTTCCCTGAATATATACTCAACACGTTGATTTTGATGGTAGGAGTAGGGGTAATATCCTTCATATTTGGAGTAATTCCAGCTTGGCTTACTACATTTTTTTCGTTTCCAGGAAGTAAAACTTTTGAGATTGCTTTATTCTTTCCGATATCAATTCCTGGATATATAGTATCGTTTGTTTATGTAAACACGCTAGAATTTCCAGGCCCAGTTCAGAGCTTATTAAGAGATATTTTTCAATTGAGCAAAGGTGACTATTGGTTTCCTGAAATAAAATCTCTAGGTGGTGGAATATTAGTAATGGGATTTAGCCTATATCCATACGTTTATATGTTAGTCCGCTCAAGTTTAAAGAATGTTAGTAACTCAGTCACTATTGCATCAACACTTGGGTTTTCTTCATTACAGAGCCTGTTTTCTGTCATCACACCCTCTATACGCCCATCAATTATAGCTGGACTGTCCTTGGTACTAATGGAAGTAATTACAGATTTCGGCACACCACAGTTTCTTGCTATCGATACTTTCACGACGGGAATATACCGTACTTGGTTTTTACTGCATGACAAATATTCAACTACTGTTTTGGCAGTTGCAGAACTGATTTTCGTTGCAACACTAATAGTTATCGAGAAAAAACTACAAAAAAGAGGAATATCCTACTCTTCAATCAATACTAATGCAGATTATCACAATAAACGGAGTATAAATGGTTCTATACCATTGATCTTTACTTATACTATGTGTGCACTGCCAATATTAATAGGTTTTATTTTGCCAATGATTCCACTTATATATTGGAGCATAGAGAAGGGGTTTTTCATATATGAAGCAAGATTCTATAATATAATAGCAAACAGTGTTGGTTTATCATTTATTACCGCATTAATCTCAATTAGCATTGCGATAGTTATTGGATATACAGCGCGTAGAAATAAGATAATCGCTAATATAGCGCGTTTCATTTCTCTCGGATATGCAATTCCAAATGCAATTATTGCAATTAGCATAATAATATTTTTAAGCAGAATATCCTCTTTCATTACTCAATATATTGTGGAAATTAGCTTGGTAGGAACTATTGGTGCTTTAGTTTACTCATATTTATTTCGTTTTTTTGCCGTATCTTTCAAAGCGGTGGAGTCGGGGCTCAAAAAAACACCAAATGAAATTGAGTGGACTGCATATACTATGGGTCATGGGCCTATTTCTACATGCCTGAATATTCATATCCCTCTTATCAAGAAAAGCATAATGTCGGGATTTCTGCTCGTATTTATGGATACTATAAAGGAACTTACGGCAACACTCATTATAAGACCATTTAATTTTGAAACTATATCAACTAGAATATATGAACTTGTAAGCGACGAGCGTTATAGAGAAGCTGCCCCATTTTCGTTAATGATAGTTATGATAGGCTTAATCTCTACGATAATCTTATTCACGCTTGATGATAAGGATCAAAAATTTGATAGTTAATGAGGTCTAGTGTTAACGTATGGACTATCTAAGGAAAAGGATGGTACCATAACCTCAAAGGTTTTTATGCTCTCTTCGTTCAGAAATTCATATTTACCCTGCATTATTCCTGATGGTTCATTTAAGTATGTTCCACTTGTATATTTGAATACCTCTCCAGGTTTTATTACAGGTTGTTCTCCAATAACACCAACTCCGGAAACTTCATTTATTTTGCCCTTATAATCTATTATTTGCCAATAGCGACTTAACAATTGAATAGTTGATGAACTTTTGTTTTTTATCTTAACATTATACATCCACACGTAGCAATTTTCATAAGGAATGGATTGCTCTTCAATGTAAATTGGTAAAACTGTAACTTCAACAAAGTTAGTAGTAAGTGTGTATTTCATGGTCATTATAAAGCATTCATGATAAGAACTTAACACATTTCAATTATACACTTTTTTCATAGATTTTCCAAGCATATTATCGTACTCTAATTATGAAATATTAATTTATATTATGAACAAACCAGATCCACTTGGTAAAAAAGTGATAGGAATAATAGGAAGTGGGCAATTGGGTAGAATGACCGCTATCGCTGCAATGAAACTTGGGCAAAGAACGCATGTTTTTGCCAGTGCTAAAGACGATCCAGCTTGTTCTGTTGCTGATGATTTAGACTTCTCTGATAAGAAGGCACTTGAATCTTTTGCACAGAGTGTGGATTTAGTCACTATTGAGTCTGAAAATATTCCATGTAGTGCAATTGATATTGTGTCGCGGCATGCAGATTTTTATCCAGGCAAAAAGGCGTTACACATTTCGCAAAATAGGCTGAGAGAGAAAGATTTTATTAGAGGTTTGGGCATAAAAACTGCTGATTACAAAAGTATACAAAATTATAATCAGCTACTAGAAAGTAGTGAAACTTTTGGCTATCCAACAAGGCTGAAAACAACAGAAATGGGTTATGATGGAAAGGGACAATATGTGATTGAAAATGATTATGAAGTAAAACAATTTGTTTCTTTTGATTGGAATACACAATATATTCTAGAAGCAAGTATCGACTTATTGAAGGAGATTTCAATAGTTATTGCAAGAGATCAAAATGGTAGGGTGGTCTTTTTTCCTATAGCAGAAAATTGTCATGTTGATGGAATACTTGATACTTCGACAGTACCAGCTAAAATAGATAATAAATTAACTAAAGAGGTACAAAAAACTGCAGAGAAAATAGCAGCTGCGCTTGATGTAGTAGGAATTCTAACTATTGAGTTTTTCATCACTGAAAATCATGAGTTACTAGTTAATGAACTAGCCCCAAGACCTCACAATTCTTGCCACTGGAGCTTGGATGCATGTAACGTTAGTCAATTTGAGCAATTGGTTAGGGTAACATGCGGGTTACCTATACAAGAAGTAGTATTACGCTTCCCTTGCATGACAAAAAACATAATAGGTCATGATATATATGATTCTCACAAGTATCTGAGCAACAAAAAAGCTAGCTTAACCATATATGGGAAAAAAGAGGTTAGGGACAAGCGTAAAATGGGACATGTCAATATAGATTTAAGTTAACAGTTTTTCTACGTCATACCACCACAATATTACAATTTGCAGGGCCGCAGATGGCGTCATCTCTGGTGTCATTTAAGTAGCTCCTCTTGTCATCCAAGTAGCTAACACTGGTTCCTTTATAATGGTGTCATCCCAGTGCTTGACACTGAGATCCAGTTAAATTTACGAGTATAAAAGTAATGTTAAAATACAACGTTTCTGATGATCAGTGTCAAGCACTGGCTCGCTAAAATTACTTTAGCCATAAACATTAAGAAATTTACCAAATAGAAAAAAGGCAAAAGAATCCCCGAGTAGTGAGTTTTGACCCTGTAATAATTTAAATTGGCATTGTAATAATGTGCTAACGCTTAAAATAAGCGCGTTTTGGCTGAATGTAGAAAAAATAAAAAAGACATGCAGCCGCTATAATTTTATGTAATTTGCCAATAAATATCTGAGTTTTTTACTGAATTTTGTCGTTGAAACCGCGCGTATCAAAAACAAGGATAAATACTCTTATTGATATAATGAGGAAAGTGGGAAAGTTTGTCAAGGAGTTTTCATGGCCTAACGTTACGGCGCTGCATACAAATTTCCTCCGAATTACAACACACGTGCACTCTACTTGATTGACAAATACTCTTTTATTAGAATCTCCAAAATCTGTACTATATTTAGTGCTGCACCTTTGCGCAGATTATCAGCCACTATCCACATATTTAATCCATGCTTAACAGTGTTGTCTCTTCTAATACGCGATACATATACAGCATCCTCCTGTACAGTATCAATTTGTGTTTTATATCCACCATCTTCGCGTCTATCGTGTACTAAAACCCCACTATCTTCGGCTTCACTGAGTATTTCACGAGCTTCTTCTTCAGTTATATGCTGATCAAATTCTACATTTACTGCAATAGCGTGACCGATAAAGACAGGTACCCTTACACAAGTTGTAGTCACTCTTACATCCTCCCCTAAAATTTTTTTTGTTTCCTCTTGCATTTTCCATTCCTCTTTTGTAGAGCCGTCTTCCATGAATTCTCCTATATGAGGAATGCAATTAAATGCTATTTGCTTAGGAAATATTTCAGGTTTTTTAGCTTCGTTCATAAAGATTTTTTTTGTCTGGTTGTAGAGTTCATCCATTGCTGCTTTACCTGCACCAGAAGTTGATTGATAAGTTGAAGCAACGATTCTCTTTATTTTTGCTTTTTGGTGCAATAAATGCAATGCCAGCAACATCTGTATTGTAGTACAATTTGGGTTAGATATTATATTATGGTTTTTGTATTCTATGATTTTATTTTTGTTGATCTCTGGAATCACTAGTGGCACGCCTTCTTTCATTCTAAAATGGAAGGTGTTATCTATTACAATGCATCCAGCCTTAGTTGCAATCGGTACGTATCTCTCAGAAACATGAGATCCAGCACAGAAAATTGCTATATCAATTCCAGCAAAGTCGTGATCCTCGAGGCCTAAGACAGTTAATTCCTCATCACCGAAACTCACCTTTTTCCTCTCTGATTTTTTTGATGCAAGTGCAATTACAGAACCTATTGAAATCTTTCCTTCGTTTTGAAACTCAGCAAGCGTGCTTAATACCTCACGCCCTACTCTTCCGGTTGCTCCAACAACAGCAATTTTATATCCCATATAGATAAACCTCTGACTTTAAAGCTATATTATATTTTTACTGATAAAATTTACAATTATTTTAATATTTTTACCTTGCAATTAACCATAATTTAGTTATAATTACATTATGTTGATAATATTGCATGAGAGATGAATAAAGAATATAGTGACACTAAGGTTAAGCCTTCGGTATCTACATTTCAAAAGCTTGAAAAAGTCAATAGATCAGAGGCTCAAAATGTTCTTTCGAAAAAAAGCAAGCCAGCAATAAATTTTGATGATAAAAAGTATGGTGTAAAAATTCCTAAGATAGACCAACATCTCTCAAATAAAAAGCAAGAACCTTTTGGGTTAAAAGATTTTTTAAGGTCAATACTAATAATGGGAAAGTTTTTAGTGAAAATTTTCACACATGAAGAAAAGGCATATAAAAAACCGCAATCGCAAGTAGGTGACTCTAGCAAAGCAAAGGATGAGGCTTGCGTAGATAATAAATATACAGAAGAAGTGAGCAGCAAACTTAAGAAGAGTAATGTTGAACAGGTGGACAAAGAGGAGAAAAATCTTGATCCATAGATATCGATTATTTAAAGAAATCTCCAGCTATAATATTCACTGCATAGAACCTCTGCGATACCAAAGTAAATAAACGGGTATGCCGCTTGCAGTAAACAAACTTGCAGTTAGCAAGGTATTTATAGGAGTTTCAAGTATCACCCAACAACAAAAGATTGTTGCTATGCTACCAATTAAAAATTTGCAATAATTTTTCTCCTTTATAATTACCTTTAAAAAAACAAGGCTGCATGTGAGGTAGACAAATAAAAATGAAATTACAGAAAAGTCAATAATTGATTTAATCTGCTGAGCAAAATTGTTTCTTGAAGTGAGAATTAATAAAACTACAGTGCCAACTGAGCTAATTGTTATTCCCCAAAAGGGAGAGCCATGCTTATTCCTTTTAGCAAAGAATTGTGGCATTAGTTTATCTTCTGCAAGACCAAAAGCAACCTGTCCACTAGACAAAACCCAAGCGTTTAGACTACCAACACAAAAAATGAATGCAATTATGGAAATAATTAAATGCCAATTACCAGAAAACATAATTTTTATCGCATCAACATATGGTGCTCTTGAACTTGCTAAATTATTGCCATTAATCAATCCCATAATCGCGAAATTGTTGATAAAATATATAACAGCAACACAAATTGTGCCAAGCACTACAGCTTTTGGTATAGTTTTAGCTGGATTATCAACTGACCCTGCAGGTGCTGTTGCCAATTCAAGTCCAATAAAACACCATAGAGTAAGGAGTGTAGAGCGAGCAAGAATTTGCGATGTTGTAAGGCTTAATACTTCTTCACTTGTGATAAAATTATTTCTATCGAAAAAAAACAACGCTGCTATAGGTATTGCAAGCAATACAGCAACCTTCACAACCGTGAGTAGAAACTCAACGCGCCCTGCAGTAGCTATTCCTCTTAAATTTACTAACGTAATGACTGTAAATAGCAGTAACTCTAAAAGCAAACGCATGCTTTGGATATCTTCATGGAAGAATGGTGTAAGATAGCCAACACCCACAACTATTAAAGCTGTTGTACTAACCCATGAGATCACCCAATATGTCCAACCAACAAAGAAAGCTGCGGTAGGACCAAAAGCATGTTTTACATAAACGTGAGGACCTCCAGTTTCTGGAAATTTTGCACATAGTGTAGCAAAGACTAGTGCAAGAGATATGGCGCCAAAACCTGATATTACCCAGCTTATAAGGCTATAAGCACCATATGGAGCAAGGCTAATTGGAAGCATGAAAACCCCAGAGCCGATCTGACTACTAATAACTAAAGCAAAAACAGCCCAAAAACCTATTTTATTTGACACAATACCTCTTAATTCTATTAATGTAAGCCAGTAGTATAGCTTAAGAATTTTAGCAAATAAAAAATTTAAGTTAAGTTTTTAGTTTATGATACCAAAGTAGATAAATAAGTGTTCCGCTTAAAGGGAATAGGCTTGATATTAACAATGTTTTTATAGAAGTCTCGTATACTATCCAGCAGCAAAAAGATACAGCCACACCCCCAATTAAAAATTTGCAGTAGTTTTTCTCTTGTATATTAACTTTGAAAAAAGCAAGGCTACATGCTAAGTAGATAAACAAAAATGACATTACAGAGATATCAATTATTGAAGTCACTTGCTCAGCAAAACTTTTGTTTGATGTTAGGACAAGTAGAGCTAATACCCCCAAAGTACTGAGTATTATTCCCCAGAATGGAGCATCGTGCTTATTTTTTTTGACAAAAAATTGCGGCATTAACTTGTCTTTTGCAAGGCCTAAGGTGACCTGTCCATCAGCTAAAAACCAAGCGTTTAAATTACTTATGGAAACGATAAAAGCAACAACAGAAATAATCAAATGCCAATTACCTGGAAACATAATTTTTACTGCATCAACATATGGTGCTTTTGAACCGGCTAGGTCGTGACCGCTTATTAACCCCATGATTGAAAGGCTATTGATGAAATATATCACAGCAACACAAACTGTTCCGAGCACAATGGCTCTTGGTATTGTCTTAGCTGGATTATTAACGGATCCTGCAGGTGCTGTTGCTGATTCAAGTCCAATAAAACACCATAAAGTAAGTAGTGTAGAGCGAGCAAGAGTTTGCGATATTGTAAAGTTTGATACTTCCTCGCTTACAATAAAATTATTTCTATCAAAGAAAAATAACCCTGCTATGGGTATTGCAAGAAGTGCAATAATTTTAACAATGGTTAGCAGAAGCTCAACACAGCCAGCAGTAGTTACTCCTCTCAAGTTTATTAGCATAATAGCTAAAATTAATATTATTTCTAAAAGCAAACGTATATCTTGTGTATCATTATGAAAAAGTGGAGCTAAATAACCAATACTTGCAATTGTTACAGCTGTTGAACTCACCCATGAACTCACCCAATACGTCCAACCAACAAAGAACGCTGCAGTGGGGCCAAAAGCATGCTTTACATAAACGTGGGGACCACCCGTTTCTGGAAATTTTGCGCAGAGTGAAGCAAAAACCAAAGCAAGAGATATAGCACCAAGACCTGATATCACCCAGCTTATAAGGCTATAAGCGCCATATGGAGCAAGGCTAATTGGGAGCATAAAAATTCCAGAGCCAATTTGGCTACTAATCACCAAGGCGAAAATAGCCAAAAAGCCTATTTTATTTGACACGATAATTTTTATCTGAATATATCAACAATATAGCTGAAGCTCAGAAATTTCAATCGATCTTTTTTATATAAAAATTTACATCTTTTTTATTTATACATACAATTAAGGGGTATATTAATAGATTGTTAGGAGAGGTATGAATCCAAGATTAAAAAATTTTTTGATTATTTGTGGGGGTGTTTTATTAGTTAGTCTTGCTATTGGAGCAATGGCTTTATTTCTCTACCTATTGGAATTACTATCTTTCTATCTATTGAAAGTACTGGCACCCTTTGTTGATACGCTTGCAAAAACTTCAAATGAGGTATTAATAGCATTATGCATTGTTTGTATCGTGTGTTGCGTAATACCTCTTATTTTTTCAACAAAGATTATAAGCAGTTATCAATCTTTTAAACGTGAAAATGCTGATAGTAATATTTTTTCTGAAGTGTATAACGATCCAACAATAAGATTAAAAGATAAAATTTTGTTTTTCTCCATATATTTGATATATTACATTCAGTTACCACTTTTATATTGCGCGTTAAAAATATCTGCCCTTATTAGGTGGCTAGTAGGTTTGAACATTCACAGGATAATACCAGGTATTACAGTCGTTCTCACACTTATAAATGCTATATTATTGATCCCAGTGACACTTCTTGAGTTAATAAAATATCCATTGATAAAGTTTTTTTCACCTTTGGGCTTGAATGTAAAGCAGCTTAGCTTCTTGTTCAACGTGAATGATGTAGGTACCGGCAGCCAGAGTCACTGCCATTAAGTTAAGGGAAAGAGAAGTTAAGATTGGACAAAAAATTTGAAGTGATTGATAATTATGGTAAATACTAGGGTGAATTTTTAAGAAAAGAGAGTCTGAAAAGTGCAAGTTATTTAAAAAAGTAATAATTGCAGGTTATTTTGCAAAGAATGTACTAATGCAATGATACTGAAAAGATATCTTGAATTTAAAACACATGTTTTCTAGCTCTTTTCTGGTAGTTGAGTGAACGAATATCAGATATCTTATGACGATCAACTCTTCTCCCTTTTCTTACCACTAAAGTGTTCATCAAAAATAACTGTGATAGTCGATCCATAATGCAGTCTATGTCTGACTCTGTAGAAAAAATATCAAAGGCTAAGTTTTTAATCGCATTAAATGAGACAGATTTATTGATGCTTTTTTTTAGTTTACTATTCTGTGCGCTCAACGTCTCTTCATCATCTTCTATCATGATACTTTCTAGATTACTGATGAAGATAGTTGACCAAAAATCCTACTTGATAGTTTCAATACTTTTTCCTGTGAAATTCTCTAAATTTAATCTTCCCTTCAGCCTAGAAAAAAATGTTTCTACTCCCCAGCGCAAGTAATATAATCTCTCAAACTCTTCGACTGTAAAACTTTGCTCATCTAACAGAGATGTTACTAACACTTCAACTTCTCCAGAAGAAAGTATTATTTTGACTAACCTGAATTTCATCTCATCAGGTAATCCTAGCTTTCGTAGCTGTCTTGCTACTTTAATAGGTGCGGTAGACACTACCACCATACTAGATGGGCTTTCCGGCTTAAACATAGCGTTTATTTCATTGAAAGACGAACTTGGACAGCGAATTATATAATTGATTTTCCTTCCTGTAAGCTCAGCAAGAAATCGATAAGATACGTATCCTCTATCACAGATTAACAAATCGTCTGATTTTATGGATTCAAGCATACCGATCGCTAAATCAACCTCATAGCTGTCACCTCTACTTAGCACAGATTTTATTGCAATATTATTTAGCACATCGTAGCAAACTTCAAAGGTTGCACTTGTATAGTCTTCAAATCTCTGGATTCCATTCCATACTGCTCTTGAGCCAAACTCGCCTATTATTTTGTCGCTCTTTGGCAGAATCAGTATTGAAGCATCAAATGCAAGTACTCTGAAGCCATGGTGGGTTTTAAATTCCTGATCTTGGTAGTATAGGGAAACTATATCATCATTTAACTCTGAAAACGCAGTATGCTTTAGCTTCTTTCTTGCTTGAGTAAATGCACTTGCCGTAATTGTGTAATCTTTTCTTGTATGCAGAACAAACTCATTAAGCATTACTTGTAATGACTTTACACTCTTTCTAAAAATCAGGAGAAATACATTAATGAAGGGCAGCTTTCTTTTTCGTGAGAAGTCTTTTGAGGATGCTCTGTGTGCGTTTATAAAGTTTAAACTCATCAATTTATTTTTTATAAACATGATTATTCTTTTTTTTACTCATGTCATTACTTCTTTTAATTTGTGGATCTTACCTGATTTTACAATACAGTCCATCACTTTCCCTTAACTTAATGGCAGTGATTCGAGAGATACATTTTACCGATTCAAAGAACTATACGAAACAGGAGGAGAAGAGGCATTATATGAGTGCACCAAGAAAAGCGTTTAGAAGACAGTTGGTCAACCTAGGCAAAGTCTAGCCAGCAGCCTAGAACAAACCATTATGCTGCGTAAGGTAACGAACGTAGTAAAGCTAATGGAATGGACAATACAGGGTGCAACGAAAGTGAAGGTATTGAGTTCCGAAATTGCCAACATCATGGAGGTCGACACTTTCCATATAGTGGAAGACAGTATGAAGGATAACGACAAGGCAAGTTATCACTCACTCTATCGGGATCTGAGGCCGTGTCATGTATTGAGATGGAGTTTACGTAAACTTGGGAGATCCTTTGTATTCCCATTAAGGTACGTTGGAACAAGTCAACAAAGGCGAGAATTAACGGAAGATACAAAGGAAGTCGGACTGATTGATAGTACTCAGAGTGTGGGAAACAAGGGGAAGCGATCAGCGGTATAGTTAGGGATTGTTACACCAACACAACAGAGGTTGGGATATGATGCAAGGAAAACTAAATCAGATAGCAGTAATAAAAGATGCTGTGAATGCTACACTGAAGAGCCGTATGCGGGAAATTCGCAAGTACGGTTCTGTTGGGGGGATCATAGCAACTAAACCTAATAGGAGGATTTAAAGTTATGATCTCTACCAGACGATAAGTAAAAGCAAGCCATTATATGCAAATAGAGTATCAGAGAATATAGAAAAAGCAGATAGCAATAGAATTTCCAGCATATGGACAAGAAAGAGCAGCAAATGAACTGAAAAAGAGAGGAATTCTAATATCTGCTAGCGGGAATATGGCAAAGAAACGACCTTGAAAATTTTAAAAAGAGATTGAAAGTGCTGGAAGCAAAGGTAGTACAAGATGGTATAATTTTGACAGAGGAGCAAGTTACTGCTTTAGAAAAAGCTAAGGAACAAAAAGAGGCACATGGCGAAATTGAGACACAACACCCTGGATACTTAGGTAGTCAAGATACATATTATGTAGAAAGGTATTGGACGAATTTATCAACAAACTTTCATTGACACCTACTCTAGAGTGGCCTTCGCTAAGCTTTATACGGAGAAAACTGCCATCACAGCTGCAGATCTTCTCAATGATAGAGTTATACCATTTTTTGATGAACAGATTGCTACGCATTTTAACCGATAGAGGTACGGAGTATTGTGGCAAACCAGGGAATCATGCGTACCAGCTATATTTGGGAATAGAAAATATTGATCACTCTAGAACCAACTCCACAGACTAATGGCATATGTGAAAGGTTCCACAGAAGATGAATGTTACAATATTATCTTTAGAAAGAAAATTTACACCTCTTTGGCAGAACTTCAGTTAGACGTAGACCATTGGGTGCATTCTTACAATAGATCTAGACCACATTCGGGTAAATATTGCTATGGCTATGCAAACCTTTTTTGACAGCATGCATATTGCCTACCAAAAAAATATTGATAACATTAGAACAGATTCTGATATCGGTTTTGACTTCGTCGATTCTTCTGTCAGTTAATTCATGCCTGTCAGATTAAGTCTGGGCTATTACACATTATCAAAGTTTGTCCAGATCGGTGTCAGAAATTGCTCAAACCATTTATTAACATATTGCAGTGGCCTTCAAAGATTAACGGAGCAACTATTTTTCTTCCACTTAAGGCTGCAACCATGCTGATTCCAGATTTTAGGGCTGTCCTTTCTGGCAATATCCATAGGGATAGTCTTCGGTATTATCAATACCAGATTCATCTATATATACTAAGTTTTGAGGTTCTTTTGTCGCTATAACCCTTACAAATTGAGCTCGCTTTTCCTCATTTCTTTCTTTGTATACGTAAGTCTTGTGAATCCTATATTTTTAAGTGCTCGATTGTCTACTAATATTGCACCAGCATCTCTGACTGAGTTTTGCCACCTTGCAAATGCATTCCAGTCGGTAATTTTATCCACTCTTCCAGGCTTTTTTGACTGAAAATCTCCCGTTTTCTCACGTCTTTTCTTCCACTCATATAAAGTTGTTTTCCCGATCTTAAATCTCTTGGCAATAGTTTTCTCCTTCATCCAACGCTTCCATTACCTTTTTCCTTACGTCATAACTATATGCTACTTACCTTCACTACTATAAATCCATATCTTACTCTTTTTCGACTATTATGAGTAGGGCTATACCTCATAGCTATTCTATGATTAGACCACCTTGTCTACCTTGCTACTCCCCCGAACAGATACAGCTTTCTACCATTCCTTTTAAACGGGTTTTAAACTTTTGAAACGTCATGACATTGTTGATACGCTTATCAAGAAACGATAGAGTATCCACAAAATCTTCTGAATAATCATTAATAAAAAAAAGTATCGTACTTAAGTACACTCCAGCTAATATCACCCGTTTTGTATAGTAGTTAAAATCTGTTGATTGATCGTAAATACCGTACCAAATTGTGCTAACAGTTCTGTACAAGACTTTACTAGAAAAGTATGTATTTTTTGGTAATATAGAGGATGATAAAACATTTTTTAAAAACTCTCTGTAATTTGGTAACTTAGCATAGTTTGAAAGGCGTATTTGGACAGCTAACTTTATCCGCTCTCTTACCTTCATATCTTCTAAATTATAATTCCAAAGTTCAGTTTCCATTGAGCTATTTAAGTCCTCTGCTATGTACTCCAAAGCACTATATATTCCATTTTGAAATTTACAAAAACTATTGGCTAGGTTAAGGTCCGTGCACACTTTCAATAAGGTTGCATCACTTATTCCTTCAAATGGAATAACCTTAATCAGCTTATCTACTATTAACTTCATTTCATCTCGTTTCATGCAATATCACACTAAACAACATATGTAATTGTACCTGAGATTTTCAAACATTCTGCAAAATGCTTCACCACGTTCTTTAAAATTTTTCCATTGATCAAAAGAGGAACATGCAGGAGAAAGTAATATCGTTACTTCTTCTTTGCTATTTATTGCCTCTTTAAAAGCCAGTTTAAATGCGTTTTCTAGATTATAACACTTCATATAATCTATTTTATTCTCCATAATATTTGCAAAAACTTCAGTTGATTCCCCAATAAGAAAAGCTTTTCTAATCTTGGTGAAATGCTTGCTTAATGATTCTATTCCACCTTTTTTGCTTTTTCCACCGACAATCCAATATATGTTTTTATAAGATAAAATTGCCTTTTCACTCGATTCTGCATTGGTTGCTTTGCTATCGTTGATAAAAAGTACATTCTTTATTTTGCCAAGTAGTTCATTTCTGTGCCTTAACCCTGGGAAGGATTTGATTCCGTTGATAATGGTGTTGCTATCTACTCCAAGTAGCTTACATACGGCATATGTGGCTGCCATGTTCTCTGCGTTGGATATTAGGTTTATTTTTACGTCGCTTACTGATAAGCTATGATTCTCTAGTTTTCCAGTGCCTAGGCACTGGGATGACAAAGAGGGTGACATCGCAGCTGAGATTGAAATTTTGTTCCCAGTGAATTTATTGAATACATCAGCGGTAATTTTGTTATCACATCCTATCACAGCAATCTTGCTACCGTTTATCAATTTTAATTTAGTTGCTATGTAGTTATTCATACTTCCATGTCTATCTATGTGGTCTGGTGTGATGTTGAGCAATACAGAAATATCCACATTAATTTCATTCATTATCTCCAATTGGAAAGAAGAGAATTCAATTACATAAATTTCTGCGTCTCTTTCTAAATCCAAAATAGGAACACCTAAATTTCCGCCAATAGCTACCTTTTTCCCTGCAGATTTTAGTATGTGCCCTATTAGTGATGTGGTAGTTGATTTGCCATTTGTTCCTGTGATGCCTATAACCTTCTGATTTGTAGTTTTAGTTTCAAGAAATAGCTCAATGTCTGATTTTATTTTGCAATCAAAGCTTCTTGCAAGTTTCACTATCCAATGCGTTGTTGTTGGCACTCCAGGGCTTAAAATCAATGTTCTTATCTCATGCCAATTATATTCTTTGGGATGAATAAAATTACACTCTTTATATATCATTTTTGCATTTGCTATTTGTTCTTCATTGTCATCCCATGCATAGATTCTTGCACTGCTCTTTGTTAGAGCATTAATGACAGACAAACCAGTTTTACCAAGGCCGAAAACCGCAACACTTTGATTTTTGTATTTGTTTAGTTGCACTGCTAGATAACTTATGCGAGCCATTTTATAAAGATATCGTACAAACTACAACAGACTTCTTGTATAGGCCACAACTGTCATTCAGTAGAAACGAAAAAATTACTTTATAAATTTCGTCAGTTCACTTATCATGAAAGTGAAGCTATATTATTTAACTTCCCAATCTGTGCAGATTAAAACGACAAGAAGACTTGTATTTGGCGTACTATTTTTGCACTATGTGCATGCTATGCCTTTATAAAATTTCCGGGTTTTTCCCTATACAGGCTGAAACGGGCTGCTTAAGACATCACCCAACGTCAAATTTTAAAATAAAGAGTGAGCTACTCCGGGAATTCTTTGTCTTTTTTTGCTGGTAAATTTCTTAAATAGGTAACCGTTCACGGAGATAAAGTGGTTTACAAAGTAAGTATAAAAGTGTAAAGAAATAGGAAGCTAAATATGGAATGGTAAATGATAACAGTGCTGCAAGAGAGGGTTGTGGCAGAAAACGTTAATCTCAAGGAAGAAATAAAAGCGCTGATCAGAGAAAATGATAGCTTGAAAGCAAAAATAGTTGAATTAGAAGACAAATTGGGCTTAAATTCGCAAAATTCATCGCTACCACCGTCACGAGATATATATCGTAAGAAAGCAAAAAAGAAAAGTGATAAAAAACCAGGAGGTCAGCCAGGACATAAGGTGCATAAGCGTAAATTAATGGCTGCAGATGAGGTAGTGAGCTGCACAATTGATACGATTTGTATGTGTGGAGGTAAGGTTATTTTAGAAGATGAAATTATTCATCAGAAGGCAGAGTTGCCAGAAATTAAGCCAATTATAACTGAGTACAGATTGCAAAGAGGACGTTGTAGAGTATGTAAAAAAAGAATTACAGCAAATTTACCCGAAGGTGTTGCAAGAGATCTTCTAGGGTCTAATGCTAAAGCGATCATAAGCAGCCTTAGCGGCTTTTTTATTAACTCAAAAAGAGAGGTACAGCAAATTTTAGGCAGTATTTTTAATCTAAATATAAGCCTTGGTTTAGTTTCAAATACTGAACGCAGGGTATCGAAGAAGTGTGCATCTGAATATGAAAAAATGAAGGAAGAGTTGCAAGAAAGCGAATATTTGCATATAGACGAAACAGATCAAGGAAAGAGAGGCTGGAGTTGGGTAATAACGAACAAAGCGTTGACACTTCTGAGGGTAACTGAGTCTCGTGGTAAGAAGGTGTTGAAGAGTTTACTGCCAGAATATGATGGTATAGTTGTGAGCGATAGATACGCTGTATACAATTACTTCAATCGTGAAAATAGACAGATATGTTGGGCACATTTGGCAAGAGATTTTGAGAGATTTGCCCATAGTAAAAATGTTGAAGTAAGCAAAATTGGCCAAGCACTAAAATCGCTCAGCAATAAGGTGTTTGTAGTAGATAAGGCAAAAAAACAAAATTTGATAGATAATTTGAGATTTTATCGACTGATGCGAAAAATTCAGAAAAGGGTAAAACATTTTTTACGTAAAATGACGAGGGTTGTAAATAGCACTCAAGCTTCAAGAATGGCCGCTAAGATGTTACGGTCTGAGGATATGATGTGGAAGTTTTTAAGAAAACCTGAAGTGATAGAAACAACCAACAACCTTGCAGAACGGCAAATTAGACGGTACGTAATTTATCGTAAAAACAGCTTTTTCACCTGGTCAGAACGTGGAGAAAGATTCGTGGAAAGAATGTTGTCGATATTTTTGACATCACGTCTAAATGGCCAGAACCCCTTTCAAAAGCTACAGAATCTAGTAGCTGTCACTGCTTAGTTCTTTATTCATTCTCACAATCCGTGAACGGTTACCTTAAATATTTATAGCTAAAGCAAATAACATACTGTAATTGCTATTGAATGATGGAGAGACATACTCCATTATTTTAGCACGAAGTAACAAATTCAATGAATTAGTTCTTCAAGAATAATTTAAACTTTTACAGTAGGAGTAGTCTCATGAAATATTATAGCGGGTTAGATATCTCACTCAAAGAAACTTTTATTAGTATTGTTGATGAGAAAGGAAAAATTGTTGAAGAAGAGGTTGTTGCAAGCGAAAGCAAGGCAATAGCTGAGTATTTGCTCAGTCAAAGTAAAGAGTATGAAGCAATAGGAATAGAAGGGTATAAAGAAAGCAGTAGTTGCATTAGCAAGAAAACTAGCTGTAATTATGCATAGAATGTTGGTTGATAAAACAGAATTTTATTATTAATAAAGGGAGTGTTAAATAAACTGTGTCAAACCAAGAAATAAAAATATAATTGATATAAAAAACGGAGGTTTGACATGAGTCAAGTAAATAAAACTACCGGTTTGGTAGATTATAAAGAATTAGAAACCTGTCGTCTATACGAGAAGGAAGACCGTTGACAGGAAAGGAGGGAGCATTAACACCATTTATAAAAAAGCTGCTGGAGGCGAGTCTAGAAGGTGAAATAGAACACCACTTGTCTGGTGAAAGCGAAGAAAATAATCGAAGAAATGGGAAAAACTTTACGTACAACTCATTTGAGTTGTTAACACCTAGAGACAGGGAAGGAAGCTTTGAACCCCAAATAGTTAGAAAAAGACAAACAACAGAACTTGAAGCAAAGGTCTTAAGCACATTTGCCAGTGGCATGGAGATATAGCGTCACATATTGAGGAAATTTACGATCACAAAATATCGGCGGCAGAGATATCAAGTATTACTGACAAACAGTAATCAACGAATGGCGTAGTCGTCCGCTGCAGTCTGTATATCCGATAGTTTTCATGGTTTTTTAAGGAGTTGTGTAAGTAAATGTATGTATAATATATTAGCAAAATGGCAGAAAAGAAGTTTTATTTAGCTGAAAGTGAAGTTCTGGTTGGGAGTACTAAATGATCTCAAAGAGAGAGGAGTGGAAGATATTCTAATTGCATGTGTAGATGGGCTAAAAAGCTTTCCTGCAGCAATAAACGGTGTGTTCCCTAATGCAGAATGTGTATAGTGCATCAGATACGTAACTCACTGAAGTATGTAGCTAGTAAAGAGTTTTTTGAGTGATTTAAAGAAAAGCTTCAAGTAAGGAAATTGCCGAGAATTATCTGTTGGAATTAGATGAAAAATGGGGCACAAAGTACCCTATAATCTTGGCAGAATAATTGGGAAAACCTATCTGGTTATTTTAAGTATTCCGACCCAGTTAGGAGGATAATCTATACTACTAATCCCATAGAGGGGCTACATAGGCAAATTAGGAAATTCACCAAAACCAAGGGCTCATTTACTAGCATAAATGCCTTGTATAAACAGGTATATTGTGCTATAAAGAAAGTAGAGCAAAAATGGCTCTGCCTAATTGGGCTTTAACTGTATCTCAACTTGACATCTTCTTTCCTGGTAGATTGAAAATTGAGTTGAATTAAAAATGCAGGGGAATGTTCAAAAAAGTGTGTCAAACCGAAAAAAAAGTAATAAATTGATATAAAAAAATGGAGGTTTGACAATGAGTCAAAAAGTAGTAAACAGAACTAACGGATTGGTAGATTATAAAGAGTTGGAAACCTGTCGTCTATACGAGAAGGAAGACCGTTGACAGGAAAGGAGGGAGCATTAACACCATTTATAAAAAAGCTGCTGGAGGCGAGTCTAGAAGGTGAAATAGAAAACCATTTATTAGCTGAAAGTGAAGAAAATAATCGAAGAAATGGGAAAAACTTTACGTACAACTCATTTGAGCTGTTAACGCCAAGAGATAGAGAAGGAAATTTTGAGCCGCAAATAGTCAAAAAAAGGCAAACAACAGAGCTTGAAACGAAGATTTTGAGCACATTTGCCAGTGGTATGAGCTATAGAGATATAGCTTCACATGTTGAGGAAATACATGATCACAAAATATCGGCAGCAGAGATATCAAGTATAATTACTGCCTATAATTAATGAATGGCGCAGTTGTCCACTGCAATCCGTATACCCAATAGTGTTTATGGTTTTTTAAGGAGTTGCGTAAGTAAATGTATGTATAACATATTAGCAAAATGGCAGAAAAGAAGTTTTATTTGGCTGAAAGTGAGGGATTGGTTGGGAGTGCTAAACGATCTTAAAGAAAGATATCAACTATGTTTAAAAATTTTTTATTTGTGTAATTTTGCAACTTCATATGGCAATAAAACCCCGTTTTGTCGTATAAGAATAGAATTTTATATCAAACAGCTACTACCTTGCTTAAGCCAATGAATATGTGCGTTTAGTGTGTGTGTGGACGCACATATTCATTAACTAATTTTAATTATTGCCATGTAAATTTCTAAACATGCAAATTAATTGCTTCTTTAAGTCTGGCATTGGCGATGACTATAATTTTACGCATAAGTGCAGTGAGTGCTACCATCTTTCTTTTACCACTATCAATAAGCTTACAATAAAAAGCAGCAAGTTCTGACTTGGAGTTTCTAGCAGCCATAGCAGCTGTGAAAAGCTTTGAACGAACGTTACTTCTTCCACCTATAATCCTTCGGTAACCAATAGCTTTACCACTTTCCTTAGGATGAGGTGCAACACCTGCAAGGCTTGCAACTTGCCTTTTGTTTAAGGAACCAAGTTCCGGTATAAGGCACAATAAACATTGAGAGGTTTTTCTACCTATTCCAGGAACTGTTTCAAGAATCTTCTGGTATCGGTTCAGTTCAGGGTTTTCATTGACTATTTTTTGTATAGCTTGATCAAGCTTTTCTACCTGATTATTGAGGAATTCAATAGTTTGTTGACAACTTTCCTTAATGTAATCATTTCCAGGAGTTTTAAGCCTATTTTTTTCTTGAACAAGCATTTTTGTAATATCATCACGACGCTGACAAAGTGTAAATAAGGTGGTTTGTTCTTTTGAGATAGGTGTAAATAGCTGCAGACGTCCACAACGCTCAACACCATATTGGGCAAGCGCTTTTGCATCCAGATTGTCAGTCTTTGCCAAAGTTCCATGAGATAGAATGAAGTTTTTAACTTGACGAGTATTAGCACGATGCACAGCAATGTTTCTGTCAATAAGAAAATACAATAAGCCAAGCTCATAGCCTCCTGTAGCTTCTAAAATTATCATGGAATTGGGTAAGATATTTGAAAATTTTTGGTAAAATTGTTTCCAGCCAGAACAACTATTGTCAAACTTGATAACACTTTTTTGTTCATTCACTGCAATGACAAATTCAAGTTTTCCGATATCAATGCCAATAAAATTTTGATAAGATATAACCATAAAGAACCTCGAGAGTTTAAGTTAAAATTTAAGATTGTAAACAGGTGCATATGTATGTCCCAAACAACTATTCAAACGTCTCGAAGGATAGGCTTGAGTACCTTGATATCTACGTATGTGTAATACTACCGTCTTACGGTCGCTCAAGCCTTTGATAACTATATTTTTTTATAGAGCTACCTTCCTTCTTGCTTCTTTTATATCATATTTCCAACTTACAACCGTCTTGCTAGTCAACAAAAAAATTACTCAAGCTGTATCATAAAATCAAAAAATACTTCTGATTGTGTAACAGTACACAGATTACAGTTAGTGAATATGTTGAATGGATTGGAAGCATTTTTTGATTTTAAACTACAGTCAACATCCTAGTTCTGTAATTCTTGATATGATTTGGATCAAAAGCACTTTTGGATGTCAGGATACCGAAAATGATATGGAGTAGCTTACGCTCCCACAATTGCCATATTATGCTTACCCTTCTTCTTTAGTCTTTGGCAAAAACTCACAATGATAGGATTGTGATTCTTGGCTACTATGGCAGGAAAGAAAAGGGCCTTACGTAATGTTTGTAACCTGATTTACTTAATCTTGGTTTAGAATGTACAGATGAACCTGATGTTATATTTTTCGGTATAACTCCTGTATATGCTGCCAATTGCCTGGCATCTCTAAAAGCTTTTATGTCAGGGATTTCAGCTAAAATAGCTATTGCTGATTCCTCTCCTATTCCTGGAATAGTCAATAGAAGCTGAAAATTTTCCAACAATTCTTTGTGCTGCTTTAATAGTTTGCGTATGGAGTTTTTTATTATTTCTATTTTTTTAACTATATTCGTTGCAAGATCCTCCCAAGCATTTGCAACTTCTTTAGGCAGTCTCTCTTTTTTTTCTAGGTGGTTATTTACTAATTCTTTTAACGCAACTGAGCAACGATAAAGATGTTTTAATTTTTTCATTTCAGAAGAAGGTGGTGTCCAACGAGTTGGTTCCTGTCTTTGGCAATAATCAGCAATAATTTCTGCATCAGTCTGATCATTCTTTTGTCTTACGAGCTTACTCCTTGTATAAGATTTAATACAATAAGGATTTACAACACTAACAAAATGTCCAGCATTGTGCAGAAATTCAGCCAAAGCTTCGCTATAACAACCACATGCATGCCTTTACTTCTTCCACATTATGCTTTTGTAGAAAACTCAGCAGACCTTGAAACCCAAGATCATCGTTCTTAAAGCTCCTTTTCCTAGTTTCACGCTTTTCTTTTTTACTTATGAATGAAAGAAAAACATCAAAGCGATCTTTTGATACATCAATTCCAAGAAAGTTGTTGATCATATATAACCCCATACGTTACCATTTAAAACGAAAAGTAAGCCTTCTAAGAAACTCCCTCAACCAGTTCATCTTTTTGAACTAAGATGTAGCCAAATTCCTGTGCTTTTTTGATCAAGTTTTTTTTAACTCTCTCTTTGTAACGTGTTTCATAATAGTTCATTCCTTTTTCAACATATTCTTACCCATACTTTAGCATACTATAAAAAATGCATGCTAGTTTTCTTGCGGTAGCCGTGATTGCTTTTGGTGCACCTAGTCGTCTCTTTATTCTTCTACAGTACGCACCTATTCCGCTGTTGCTTCTTGATACACAGTGAGCAGCTATTCGAAATGCATTTGCAGCACGATTAATGACTTTACGCGTTCTTGTGCTAAACACTTTTTCTCCTGTAATTTTATTGGCAGGGCTAACCACGATGAAAAGTGTTTTTCTGTCCGCCATCTATTAGGGTTTATGCCAGTTTCTGAAATTATTGTTTGTATGGTTACTACATCAAGTCCTGGAACTTTTCCCTACCTGTAATTCTATGCAGTTCTTCGTGTATAGCAAAATTTGGCCTATGTTTTGTAGACTTACGCTTTATTTTATTACATAGCTTGTTCCCACCTGACTTTGTCTCAAATGTTTTATAATATCCTTCAATACTTCTATCACATTCTGCTATTTTTTCCTGATAAATATTGTATAGCTCAAACTCTTGTTTTAGTGTAAACAGGTGTTCCTCTCTATAGTTAATGCTTTTGCAATGGTAGATTTATCATTTTTTATTCGTCCATCTCTTAATTCAGCTAATTTTTCTGGATTTCTTTCACCCTCAAGTATTGCTTTAATAATTTGCATGCCAGTAACTCCTGTTATATCGCTTATCACCTTATGCAATTGAATGCTCATTTGAATTAACGCTTTTTGCATACGTTGAATGTGTGCTGCTGCACTTTTTATTAGGTTATCTCGTTGTCTAGCGTAGCTGCGTAATACACAAATTTGATTATCTGGTCTAAATGCAGTCCATAGCTATGCAGTTGTTGTAACCACTGGCAATCATCAGATTTTCTTCCAGGCACATTCTTAACATATTTTGCGTTTACTAATTTTACTTCAAATCCATATGATTCAAGTACTTGAAACAAGGGGATCCAATACCACTGCCATTAAGTTAAGGGAAAGAGAAGTTAAGATTGGACAAAAAATTTGAAGTGATTGATAATTATGGTAAATACTAGGGTGAATTTTTAAGAAAAGGGAGTCTGAAAAGTGCAAGTTAGAGGTTGTCCACAAACCATTAAATTCAAGCATATTCCCTACTTAACATAACTTTACTCATAGCCAGATATATGAAACTTTCAGTAGATGTTGTAAGTAAATCGTACTCCTTTGATAGCCTTCTATTTCTATTGATCCAAGCAAAAGTCCTCTCTACCACCCACCTTCTCGGTTGTACTGCAAATCCAGGATCCCGTTGTGGCAATAGTTCTGGTGGTGTATCTTTATGCACCCAAAACCTACATGGAGGTCTTTTCACAATTTCAATATCTATCCCATGTTCTTCCTCTATATGGGTTTTTAAATCTTTTCCTTGGTACCCCATATCAGCCCACATTTTCTTAATATTGCTGTATTTTTCTTTCATATTGTCCAATACCATCTTCACCCCATCTCTGTCATTTTCGCTTGCAGCTCCTACATAGCAACCAAGCACAAATCCTTGAGTATCTGTGATTATATGTCTTTTTCTCCCATTTACTTTTTTTGCACCATCATAACCTTTGACCCCCCTTTTTCCGTGATTTTTACCGATTGACTATCCACTATGCATGCGCTTGGCTCCTCACTTCTTCCCATTTTTGACCTACTATATTTAGTGATATCATAGTTCACTTTCTCAAAAATCCTCTGCTTTTTCCATCTTCTAAACTGTTCATGCACAGCCTTCCACAACGGAAAATCGTGTGGTAAATTGCGCCATTGACATCCTGTGCGCAGTACATAAAGAATTGCATTCAGTATCTCACACTTACTGTATTTTGGCGGCCTTCCTCCTTTCTTATACGATACCCTGAAGTGTTTTTCTATTCGGGACCATTCCCTTTTACTTAAATCTGTTGGATATTTTTTCCTCATCTCTTACCTCAATATTCTGCCTTTATATACTACTTATTTCTTGATTTGTGGACAACCTCTTATAGCTCTTTTCATAATAATCCGAAAAGCTTATAGAAAAGCGGAATCAACAGCATGACGAAAAGATGTGAATAGAGGGATGTTTTTCCTAGCTCTGTTTTTTATAGCAAACCAATGATGCTCAATTTTGTTAAAATCGGGAGAATAAGGCGGTAGATATAAAATTTCTGCGCCAACTCCTTTAGCAAATTCAGTAATCTTATTAGACTTATGAAAAGTAGCATTATCAAAGTTTGTCCAGATCGGTGTCAAAAACTGCTCAAACCATTTATTAACATATTACAGTGGCCTTCAAATGTTAACGGAACAACTATTTTTCTGCCGTTTAAGGCTGCAATCACACTGATTCGTTGAATTTTTTTACCAGATTTTAGAGCATAAAACCTCTGTCCCTTCTGGCAATATCCATAAGGGTAGTCCTCGGTGTTATCAATGCCAGACTCATCTATATAAACTAAGTTTTGAGGTTCTTTTGTTGCTATAATTTTCAAAAATTCAGCGCGTTTTTCTTCGTCCCTTTCTTTGTATCCATATGTCTTTTTTTGCGTGTGAGTCCAATTTTTTTAAGAGCTCGATGAATCGTTGGGATACTAACATTGCTCCAAAGCTTAGCCATTTCCGATAGAGTTTTTCCACCATATTTTTTAGCAAATTCAGTAAATTTATTCCAGTCAGTAATTTTGTGATTATAACCTCCATTTCCAAGTTTTTTTGACTGAAAATCTCCTGTTTCTTTTTTTCTTTGCTGCCACTCCCATAACGTAGTTCTTCCAATTTTAAATCTTGCTGCCACTGCTTCTCTGCTTTATCCTTCTTCTAGTGATTCCATTGCTTTTTTTCTTAAATCATAACTATATGCTGCTGGCATACTTACCTTCACTACTATAAAATCTTATTTTACCTCGTTTGTACTATTATGAAAAGAGCTATATTTAAAAAAGTAATAATTGCAGGTTATTTTGCAAAGAATGTACTAATGCAATGATACTGAAAAGATATCTTGAATTTAAAACACATGTTTTCTAGCTCTTTTCTGGTAGTTGAGTGAACGAATATCAGATATCTTATGACGATCAACTCTTCTCCCTTTTCTTACCACTAAAGTGTTCATCAAAAATAACTGTGATAGTCGATCCATAATGCAGTCTATGTCTGACTCTGTAGAAAAAATATCAAAGGCTAAGTTTTTAATCGCATTAAATGAGACAGATTTATTGATGCTTTTTTTTAGTTTACTATTCTGTGCGCTCAATGTCTCTTCATCATCTTCTATCATGATACTTTCTAGATTACTGATGAAGATAGTTGACCAAAAATCCTGCTTGATAGTTTCAATACTTTTTCCTGTGAAATTCTCTAAATTTAATCTTCCCTTCAGCCTAGAAAAAAATGTTTCTACTCCCCAGCGCAAGTAATATAATCTCTCAAACTCTTCGACTGTAAAACTTTGCTCATCTAACAGAGATGTTACTAACACTTCAACTTCTCCAGAAGAAAGTATTATTTTGACTAACCTGAATTTCATCTCATCAGGTAATCCTAGCTTTCGTAGCTGTCTTGCTACTTTAATAGGTGCGGTAGACACTACCACCATACTAGATGGGCTTTCCGGCTTAAACATAGCGTTTATTTCATTGAAAGACGAACTTGGACAGCGAATTATATAATTGATTTTCCTTCCTGTAAGCTCAGCAAGAAATCGATAAGATACGTATCCTCTATCACAGATTAACAAATCGTCTGATTTTATGGATTCAAGCATACCGATCGCTAAATCAACCTCATAGCTGTCACCTCTACTTAGCGCAGATTTTATTGCAATATTATTTAGCACATCGTAGCAAACTTCAAAGGTTGCACTTGTATAGTCTTCAAATCTCTGGATTCCATTCCATACTGCTCTTGAGCCAAACTCGCCTATTATTTTGTCGCTCTTTGGCAGAATCAGTATTGAAGCATCAAATGCAAGTACTCTGAAGCCATGGTGGGTTTTAAATTCCTGATCTTGGTAGTATAGGGAAACTATATCATCATTTAACTCTGAAAACGCAGTATGCTTTAGCTTCTTTCTTGCTTGAGTAAATGCACTTGCCGTAATTGTGTAATCTTTTCTTGTATGCAGAACAAACTCATTAAGCATTACTTGTAATGACTTTACACTCTTTCTAAAAATCAGGAGAAATACATTAATGAAGGGCAGCTTTCTTTTTCGTGAGAAGTCTTTTGAGGATGCTCTGTGTGCGTTTATAAAGTTTAAACTCATCAATTTATTTTTTATAAACATGATTATTCTTTTTTTTACTCATGTCATTACTTCTTTTAATTTGTGGATCTTACCTGATTTTACAATACAGTCCATCACTTTCCCTTAACTTAATGTGTAATAGTTTAGACTTGATCTGACAGGCATGAATTATCTGACAGAAGAATTGAAAACCGATATCAGCATCCTGTTTAATGCTATCAATATTTTTCTGATAAGCAATATGCATACTATCAAAAAAGGTTTGCATAGCCATAGCAATATTTACCTGAATGTGGTCTAGATCTATTGTAAGAATGCACCCAATGGTCTACGTCTAACTGAAGTTCTGCCAAAGAGGTGTAAATTTTCTTTCTAAAGATAATATTGTAACATTCATCTTCTGTGGAACCTTTCACATATGCCATTAGTCTGTGGAGTTGGTTCGAGAATGATCAATATTTTCTACCCCTAAATATAGCTGTGATTTTCAGGTTTGCCACAATACTCTGTACCACGATCCGTCAAAACACGTAGCAATCTGTTCATCAAAGAACGGTACTACCCTATCATTAAGAAGATCTGCAGCTGTGATAGCAGTCCTTTCTGTGTAAAGCTTAGCAAAAGCAACTCTGGAATAGGTATCAACAAAGGTTTGCTGGTAAATTCGTCCAATACCTTTGATATTACCAACATAATAACTGTCTTGGCTACCTAAGTATCCTGGATGCTCTGTTTCAATTTCTCCATGGGCCTCTTTTTCTTCCTTAGCCTTTTCTAGAGCTGTTATCTGTTCTTCTGTTAAAATGATACCATCCTGAGCTACTTTTGCTTCTAATGCCTTTAACCTCTTTTTAAAGTTTTCAAGATCGTTTCTTTGCCACACTGATCTTATTCCACTTGCAGAGATCTCTCTTTTTCAGTTCGTTTGCTGCTCTTTCTTGTCCGTATACTGGAAACTCTATTGCTATTTCAACTACTGCTTTTTCTATATCCTCCGACACTCTATTTGCATACAATGGCTTGCTTTTGCTTATCTCGTGTAAAGCCTCTTCTCCTCCTGTTTCATACAGTTCTTTGAAGCGGTAAAATGTATCCCTTGAATATCCCATACGCCTGTGATACATTTCCTAATTGCTTTGCAAGTTCTAGCAATCCTAACTTTGGTTTTAGTATTTTTTCTTGTGTTGTACTCATATCTGACACTCCTTTAAAATTTGTTTGTATTTTTATCTTACTTTATTAACCTGTCAGATCAAATCTAAACTATTACAGCTAAGTAGAGGTGACAGCTATGAGGTTGATTTAGCGATCGGTATGCTTGAATCCATAAAATCAGACGATTTGTTAATCTGTGATAGAGGATACGTATCTTATCGATTTCTTGCTGAGCTTACAGGAAGGAAAATCAATTATATAATTCGCTGTCCAAGTTCGTCTTTCAATGAAATAAACGCTATGTTTAAGCCGGAAAGCCCATCTAGTATGGTGGTAGTGTCTACCGCACCTATTAAAGTAGCAAGACAGCTACGAAAGCTAGGATTACCTGATGAGATGAAATTCAGGTTAGTCAAAATAATACTTTCTTCTGGAGAAGTTGAAGTGTTAGTAACATCTCTGTTAGATGAGCAAAGTTTTACAGTCGAAGAGTTTGAGAGATTATATTACTTGCGCTGGGGAGTAGAAACATTTTTTTCTAGGCTGAAGGGAAGATTAAATTTAGAGAATTTCACAGGAAAAAGTATTGAAACTATCAAGTAGGATTTTTGGTCAACTATCTTCATCAGTAATCTAGAAAGTATCATGATAGAAGATGATGAAGAGACGTTGAGCGCACAGAATAGTAAACTAAAAAAAAGCATCAATAAATCTGTCTCATTTAATGCGATTAAAAACTTAGCCTTTGATATTTTTTCTACAGAGTCAGACATAGACTGCATTATGGATCGACTATCACAGTTATTTTTGATGAACACTTTAGTGGTAAGAAAAGGGAGAAGAGTTGATCGTCATAAGATATCTGATATTCGTTCACTCAACTACCAGAAAAGAGCTAGAAAACATGTGTTTTAAATTCAAGATATCTTTTCAGTATCATTGCATTAGTACATTCTTTGCAAAATAACCTGCAATTATTACTTTTTTAAATAACTTGCACTTTTCAGACTCCCTTTTCTTAAAAATTCACCCTAGTATTTACCATAATTATCAATCGCTTCAAATTTTTTGTCCAATCTTAACTTCTCTTTCTCTTAACTTAATGGCAGTGGATCTGGTAGGAGGCCAAGAATTATCACATACTCTGGTCCGCAGGAAAGTGTGGCAAGAAGAGAAGATGTAGGTATAAGCAACAAGCTATTTTTTACACATGGTATAGAAATTGGTCTTACTTTACAAAAGGAAGCGTTTAAAACTAGAAATTGGAAAGCCAACGTTAAAGAAAAGTGAGTGTAGAAAAAAAGAAAGTATAAGTTCCATGAAAAATTCTAAAAAAGTGTTCAAAAAAACGTATGCATCAAGTTAGGGGTGAGCTTAGGGAGGTTCATACCTTAAGCTTAGCTTCCTTTTATCAAATTATTCTTGAGAAAGGATTAGACTTTTTTGCTAGTTCCTAGTATATTTTAATTGAATTATTATTTTATTAGAATATATACTAGCATCTAGTTGTGTAGTAAGGCATAATAAGTAATGCTGCTTATTTGATCTGCTAATAGTGAGAATCGGTATAATGTATTTAGTAGTTAATTTGGAGGTGAAATGGATTTTGACGGTTGTGTAGAAGATGGTGCTTTTACAGTAAATTGTCTTGCTGATATCAGAGAAGTAGTAGATTCTTTAAAAAAAAATTATCCAGGTATTCGAAAGTTAGTTATAGACGCGAAGGGAGTAGGGGATGTAAGACGGAAAAAAATTACTCTCTCAGAAATGGAAGCTTTAGCTAGTTTGACGAGTCTTGTAGAGCTTGATTTAAGAAATTGTTCCCCTGCTCATCATAAGGTTTTAGAGTGCTTGGCTAATAGCAATTTGACAAATCTTGAAATTCTCGATGTGTGCAATTTTAAAGTTGGTCATATGGGTGCGAGAGCCTTAGCTAATGGTATGACAAATCTTACTTCACTTACTTTAAGTAGTAATAGTATTGGTAATGAAGGTGTAGAAGCCTTAGCTAGTGGTAATTTGACAAATCTTACAGAGCTTATTTTACATAATTGTAGTATTGGTAATGAAGGTGTAGAAGCCTTAGCTAAAAGTAATTTGATAAATCTTACTTCACTTATCTTAGATAATAATAATATTGGTAATGAAGGTGTAGAAGCCTTAGCTAAAGGTAATTTGGTAAATCTTGAGCATCTTCAATTAGATAATAATAATGATATTGGTGATCGAGGTGCGAGAGCCTTAGCTAATGGTAATTTGATAAATCTTGAATATTTTGCTTTATGTTGCAATCAGATCGGTCCAGAAGGTGTAAGTGCGTTAGCTAGAAGTGTGATGACAAGGCTTGATGAGCTACATTTAAGAGATAATGAGGTTGGTGATGGGGGCGCTTTTGCCTTAGCTAATGGTAATTTGAAAAATCTTAGGCATCTTACTTTAAGTAATTCTGAGATCGGAATGCAAGGTGTGCAAATCTTAGCTAGAGGTAATCTTAGCGGTCTTTTTTCACTTAATTTAAGTCATAATGATATTGGTGATGATGGTGCAAAGGCTTTAGCTCAAGGTAATTTGACAAATCTTATAGAACTTAATTTAGCTGCTTGTGATATCTCTGACATAGGTATAGAATCCATAATTTATGGTAAGGAAGACGAGCACCTCCCTAGTCTTAAAATGCTTACTTATTTTAGTGATACTTCTCTTGATGGAAAGGCAAAGCTGAATAGTATTAGTGATTGTGCAATTTCAAGATTGCGTAGTGTTGGTATTGGTAATATGGTACCTTATCAAGGAAGTGTAGGAACTTCTCATCGATGTTATCAGGCAAATGTGGCAACTTCTTCCGGTTTTGGTGAATCGTATGGAGAAAGTGCAATGGCTTTACCTCGTCATACTCAAGTGAGTACGAGAGCTTCAGAATCCGTAGGTCAAGCTGATAATAGGCCAAATTCAAATTTTAGTCTTTATCAACATCATCCGGCAGGTGCGGTAGCCTCTCATAGTTATGGTGCATTGCGAGGATCCAGTGGCAGCCAGCATGGTCCAAACTCTAACTTTAGTCAGTATGCACAAAAAGGTTCAAAAGCCTCTTCTAACCTTAGTAAAGTAACGAAGAAAACGGCTCATAAGCTTAAGAATAGGACTCTGTATAATCTTTACCCTAGTCAAGCGACTATGGGAACTTCAGGATCTGCAAGTCAAGTCGATAATCAGCACAGTCATTACCAATCTTATCAAGGAAGCGCAGAGGCTTCTTCTAGTTATCAACATCGTCCGGCAGGTGCGGCAGCCTCTCATAGTTATGGTGCATTGCGAGGATCCAGTGGCAGCCAGTATGACCCAAACTCAAACTCTAACTCTCATTATCATCAAGCAGGTGTATCAGTCTCTTCTGATCGTGGTGGACCGTATGAGGGTATTATGCATAAATCTAAAGCTGATGGAGCGGATCGTGAAAATTTAAACACTCCAGATCCATATGAAGTCTTAAGAAATCAAGATAGAGCTCTTGCTGAAACTCCTGCGCTTTTTCAATTTGATTCGTGGGAGACTTCGCAATCTGTAAACCAAGGTGGAGTCGTGCAATATTCAGGAAGTAAAGATAGGGTTACTGATACTCCTATGACTGCATTTTCTAGAAGATTTGGTAATATAAATCCTGGATCTTTCCCTAGTAATGAAGATGTTGAGAAACAGTTAAGTAGTCTGAGTGATCATGATATGGAAATTTTGCAGCCTGTAGATCAATGTAATAGTGGGCTGGACCCAAATTCTAATCGTCAATTTTATCCAGTGGCTTCTGGTTCTAAAGACTTAAGTCATGGAGGTCCGAGTAATCCTGCTTATCAACAGAACGTAAGCACACATTCTGGTCCTTACTTGATGCATGGAGGGAGTAGGATGGCTCGGCAAGATCCTTGTAGTAATAGAATGGGTGCGAGATCACAGCCATCTTTGGAAAGTCAGCATGGTCCTATTCGCGTAGGAGGTGATGGAGAGTGGGCTCCTTTACTTCCCGCTATGCATTCACTACAAAAAATGCGAGCCCTATTTGGAGGTGTAGATGTTAATGCACAAGCGGCAGCCTCTCATAGTTATGGTGCATTGCAGGGATCCAGTGGCAGCCAGTATGACCCAAACTCTAATTCTAGTTATGGTAGATCGTATGGAGAGGGTGCAGTGGCTTTGCCTGGATACAGTCAAATGAGTATGGAAGCTTCAGAATCCGTAGGTCGAGCTGATCATCTGCCAGATTCAAGACTGAGTGATATAAACGTACACAAATCGGGGGTGAATAGATAAAACTATTGAGGTATTTTCTATTAAGTTGGTAGGCAAGAGTTTTTCTTGTTAATTTTTACTCATGTGTTAACTGCGCAGCTACTCAGGAGGAAAGCAAATAAAGAAAATTCATGCAGCAATAGGATGTCAGTTTTAGTGAAGTTTATGGAAGTGTCAAGTTCAATGGAAGAAAAGAAAATATAAGTTTTGGGTATATGTACTACTTAGCACTCTAAGTCATAATTGCAGGTTTATTCTATCAGGTAGGTTAAAAGAAAGTTTATGTAAACACCTGAACTTACTACAGAAACTCAAACATTGCAAAATAGTAAAAATATTATGTCAAAATTAACTTGACTCATATTATATATTGTACATAATATATCATCTATCTAGGCTAGGGGGCAGTATGGGTACAGAGTTAATAAAACATGTTGTAAGCGAACAAGAGCATAAGAGAGGAATAAGTACTGAGCCAGGATGGCCAAAAATTGAGTGTAATAGCGATGAAGAGCCAACTTCTGAAAATGACGTAGCAGATTTAGATGATTATAGTTTGTTTGCCCAAGGAATAAGTAATCGTCCGGAATGTTATGACCTTGATCAGAGACATGAAACTGGGAAGATTGCTGACACATGTGTAAAACATACATTGTCGTATCAAAGTGAAATTGATAATAGCTTAACTGATGATAGTGATTTATACTGGAAAAGATATGGGCATTACTCTATTAGTCCAAGAGACTCTGCTTTAATTAAGCTAGATCTACCACTGACTAAGAGTGAGAAAAGTCTAGTTGATGAATTTCGTAAAGAGTTAAAAGATATAGTAGCAAAAGGCTATAGGGGTAAGCATGAAAATTTTACAAACACTGATTTAGAACGTATAGAATGCATAACAAATAAATATTTGCAAAAAGGGATAAGGCTCAATTCAAAATGTAATGATGATGGATATACTATAACAAGTTTAATTTTTAAGGAAATAAGAAATATCCCTGATAGAATACGACAGCATAAGGGATTACCACCTTATGAGAATTTATCAGACGATAGTGAGACTATAACAAGTTTAGTTTCTAAGGGAATAAGAGGTATTCCTACCTACGAAGGTGTATCAGATGACAAAAATATAGGTGTTATACGCAATATCATGAATAATTTACTATTAAAAGGTGGAAGAGTAAAATGCAGTTCCTTTTACAACAATAGGTTATTGTATGCAACTTATGGGTTCAGTTATGAGATTTTTGCAGAACGTGAAGAAATCGATAACAAGCTAAAAAGCGTAGCATATGAAGGTATTATAAACAGTAGTGCCAAAGGCAAAGCTTTACACACAGAGATGGATAATAGATATTTTTATATAAAATATTCGCAAGATAGCACTGTTGAGGCTGCAAAAGTTATAAATAATCCAAAAGTGAAAGATTTAAGTTTTAGACACCATATATTTCATATTGGAGAGAGTATAGTAAGAGTTGAAAATGTAGGAGGAAAAAGAAATTATACAGATGTCTTAGGAGGTGGCATTGAAATGTCCTTTATCACTGAAGTAGGCAAGATTAGTATTCATCTATGTCCTAGTGCTGAATATAGTAATATAATAGAAGTAAAGCTTGATGGAGAGAGCCAGGAAAAATTTGACAAATTAAAAGGTCAATCAAGTTTAGGGGAAAATTGCCTTTTAGGAGGAAAAAGCATTCTACAAGCTGTAAAAGATGGAAATTTTGAAAGAAATGTATCTATAGAGTCAAGTGAAACTATTAAGCAATTAGATTGTGTAGTAAAGGAATCAGATGCTCCGTTTACTCTTATGAGGCCAATTGATAGTTTAGACCAGCTGCAAAATTCGAAAGAAATAGTAGTGTGTTCATAAAGTCAACTAAAATTATTAAACAAAAAGAAGGTTTTGGCGGGGTAAAAAAAATTGATGTATTTTCAAAGCAAGGAGAAATAGCATGAGGATTTAGAAAAGTTCAGTTAATAATTAAAAGATCATTTTAAAGAAATTATTTTCCTTTCTTGATATTTATTCCTTTTTAAACATAGCCTTTCGTGTTGGATTCAGAAAAGACTGGCTGCTCCACACTTTCTACTTTTTCGAGTTTTGATTGAAGGGCTGTCAGGGACATTTAGCTCTTACGCAATAACTTTGGAGTTCTGGAATCGTTTCATATGTAAGTTTAAACTATTACAACTGAGCAGTACTGGATCTCCTTCACCTCCTGAATCTCCTGGATAGGCATCTATTTCATCAAGAAAGAGATATTTTACTGGCATAGATCTCAGTGCTACACTGCTATTTGCTCCGGTTATTACTACTATTCCACCTGGAAATTCCTTACTTTGTACAGTATTGCCTGAGTCTCTTGACCTTGGGTCTTTTACTTTACTCTTTAAACATGGCGTACTCTCTATTAACGGCGCAAATCTTCCTTTTGACCAACGCTTTCCCATTTCAACTGTTGGCTGTACTACCAGCATTGGACCTGGTGTTTGATCGATAATATAGCCTATCCAATTATTTCCTGCTTCTGTTCCTCCAATCTGCGCTCCTTTCATGAATACTACTTTTTCTGCTGGTGAGGACGGAGATCATGATTTCTTTTAAATAAGGAGTTCTTTCCGTTCTCCATTTTCCTGGCTCTGATGCTGCAGTTGCTGCTAAAACTCGATACTCATTTGCCCACTCTGACACTTTAAGCGACGAATCTGGTCTTAAACCTTCAGAAAAAGATGTGGCGTATATCATATCACTAGCTCTTCACCATCATTAGATAACATCACTTAAATTAGGACTACTTGTTTTCTCACTTTCAAGTTCAGTAAACATTTTTTTTCAAGCGCTTCTTCTATATACTTTTGAATTAAATTACTCATTGCTATTGCAGCTATAAGCGCAACTATTCCCACCATTACCACAGCTATAATGTTAGGGTAAATTCCTACTATTGCTATTGCGCATACTGTTATAGAAACACAGATAATACTGCTATATTTCTTTATTTTTTTATCTGCTATTTTTCTTTCTTCAAAATACTTGTTGCTCAATAAATGAAATGTCGGAAAGTTGTCATTTTTTCCAAATAAAACTATATCCTTTTCTTTGCTTAGTAACTTTATCAGTTTTACGTTATTTGTTGTTATTGCGTACTGAAAAACATCTGTAGCATCTGCTCCTTTCTTTAGCAGTAATTTTACTATATTAAAATGCCTATTTATTGCCGCAAGATATATCACTGATTCTCCTTTATTGTTTAAAATATCTACTTCAACTCCCTCTTCCAAAATCGCTTCTAGGAACTCCTCGTATCCTTTTTTTTGCAGCTAAATGAAGTAAACTGTTCTTCTCTACTCCATACCTATTACTTATTAAAGCTTTTACTATTTCAGATTTTTTCTCTTCTTTCGCATAACAAAATGGTGTCTTGCCATTATCATCTTTAATCAAAGGATCTATGTCTTCTCGGGTTAGTAATACTTCTACTGTTTTAAGTCTTTCAGCGTAATGTAGTGGTGTTTTATTTTCATAGTCTTGTAAATTAACTCCAGCATTAGGAACATTTATTAAGCATCTTACAATATCTAAACATAAGTCTTTTTCGTCATAATTACTACTACTTATAGCTACATGCAAAGAAGATAATTTCATTGCATTTCTGCCGCTACCAGCTATGTTAACATTTGCACCAAGATTTGAAAGTAATTTTACTACTTCTAGCTTCTTGTTGTTTACTGCATAATGCATTGCTGCATGATTTCTCACGTCAAGAACATCCTTATCCGCGTTTCCTTCTCTAATTAAAATTTCTACTATTTCTTCATGCTCAGCTCCTGATGCTAAGTGTAACGGTGTATGTAGTAAAGCATTCTGCTCATTAACATTAACCCCTTTGTTGAGTAAAAACCTTACAGCATTTGCTTCATTCAACATCGCAGCTAAGTGCAGTAAGCTATCTTCCTCTGATCCGTATTTGTGATTGATTAATGCTTATAATATTTCTTCTCTTGCACAATCCAGGGCACTTTTACCATCATCATCAGTAATTAGTGGATTAATATTTTTCCTATTTAGCAAGAGAGCAATCATACTAAGCTCGTTAATTTCTACTGCATAATGTAGTGGAGTTTTCCCATTTAATCCTCTAACATTTACATCCACTCCTTGTTGATTAATAAGACACTTTATTAATTCTAAACTTAAGTTAGCAGACATTATTTAAAACTTAATATTAGATAATTCTTCAAGTGAGTTTGTAATCTCTTCAGTTAGCGCCATATGAATCTTTTCAGTGTCACTCAGTGATGCAAGTAGTGCTGAAACTCTATTTGGAATATTAAGCAAATTATTACGGACAACCCTTGCTACATTAAATGCATCGCGCTTTACTTCTTCTACTGCTACAAGTTCTCCTATCTCAGCTTTAGCTTTTGCCTCAAGAAGTTTACCTCGTTCCATTTCATTTTTTATTCGAGTTTTTAGCAACATTGTAGAAAGATTAGTTGTGTTTTCTGGATTTTTCCTCCTCAGTGGCTGACTTGGATCTCGTATTGCTGCCACCGCTTCATTTGCTTGTTCTCTATTTACCAAACCATTCTCCAACTCAATTATTCCTTTTTTACTAAATAACAGACATATTACTTTGAAACTCCTATCTCTCTTGCCCATTCTGTTTGTGTGATCTTTTCCACTTTTTTTGCCCCTTTATTGCTGTTTTTCTTCTTGAATTTGTGCAAAAGTTTTGTCAGTACCAGAAAGAATTGCCTTCCTACCTGTGTATATTTGCCAACGTTTTATGGTTACATCTACAAATTTAGCTCTATTGTCCTACAAATTCTTCCTGTTCTCTCACATGCAATCAGTGTACTTCCAGAACCGCTAAATGGATCAAGTACTATGTCTCCTGATCTGCTGCTGTTTACTATTGCTCTCTCCATTAGCTCTACTGGCTTCATTGTTGGGTGCAGTGAGTTATTTATCATAAAACCAGAGGTCACTTTCTCCATGCCACTCACGTTTATTGCCCCTTTTCCATCCATAGAGCATTGCTTCGTATTGTCTTTGATAATCAGATCTGCCTAGCGTAAAATGATTCTTTGCCCAAATGATAAATGTTGACCATTTTCCTCCTGCCTCCTCAAATACTTTTTGCAACGTTGAAAACTCTGATGATGATATGCAGATGTAAATTGCACCTTTTGTATATGCTAAAATATGGGAACAGATGCCATAGAGAAAAAGCTCATACTTTTCACCTTGTTTAATATCTTTTTGTCTTAGCTACTACCATAATCAACGTTATATGGAGGATCACAAACAGTAATGTCTGCCATTTTATCATCTAATACTGCTTTAAATGATTCAACTACAGAGCTATCACCACAATAGATTCTATGATCACCTAAAATCCAAAGATCACCTGGTTTTGTTATTTCTACTTTTTTGTCATCAACAACTAAGTCAGAAAGATCTTCTTTTTCACCATCTAAATCATCAAGAAAGTTTTGAACTTTTTCCAATTCAAATCCAGTCATTTTAAGATCAAACTGCAAATCTTCTAACTCTTGAATTTCTACCTTTAAAAGATCATCATCCCACTTTGCCCAGTTAGCTGATTGATTTGCCAGTAATCGAAAAGCTTTGGTTTGTGGTTCATTTAGATTATCACTTAAGACCACTGGAATACTCTCCATACCGAGTTTTCTTGCTGCTTTAAGTCTTAAATGACCATCAACCACAGTGCCATCGCTTTTTGCAACTATTGGTATACGAAAGCCAAATTCCCTGATTGAAGCACACATTTTGTTGACCACATCGTCATTTTTACGTGGATTACGCTCATATTCAACTAGGCTTCGAGTAGGATAATAGTGGATTGCTAAATTCATATAATTGCTATACTAATTAAAAAGTTAATATTCAAAATATATCTGACGCTAAAGAAGGCCTTGGGTCAAACCCACCAAGTCCGCCAGCCTGGCCGAAAGGACCCACTTCCTATGTGTTATCTAGTATATTAAAATCTTTACTAAAATTATTAACGTAAAACATCAATGCCAAAGCATCTGCTTCGTTATCATCTCGAGGTGAAAAACCTTTTTCACGTATCGCTTCAATAACTTCACTTTTGCTTGCATTACCATTACCAGCTATAAAGCGTTTGATAGTTTTAACATTAACACCTTGGTAGGGAATATTGTTCTCTTCACACCAAGCAGACAGCACTGCAAGGAAACCACCGTAGCAATGCGCAGCATCAGTTCCAAGGTGTCTTCTTACTTCCTCAAAATACACTGCTTCAATATCTGAAAATCTTTCCCTCATCTCATTGAGTCACCTACGAAAACTTAAGAACACCTCCACTGAAACGGCTACCATGAAAGTTTTCACTACCACTTTGAATTACTCCATCTGTAAGAATTGCCCAGCCTGTTTGTTTGCCGAGGTCGAGTGTTAGGATTGACATATTTTCTTTTTTGTATACTTATAGACCTTTAGTTTTTCTACTTATAAGGAGATTTCTTAATTAGAGTTTTCTTTCTATTTTCTTCTACCAATTTATCAAAGTCTGACTTGTATGATTTATCTTGTGTTTTTCTGAATTCTTTATATTCTTCTGCAGCTAAGGCAATTGCTACCTCATGAGAAACTTTACCGCAGTTCTTTAATATCTCTTGCTCATTAAATCTTAAAAATGCATCAAGCTTTTCCTTCCAATCTTTCATATACATTACCTTACCTCGAGCAGCTTGAAACTCTGCGTGGTCTATATACATATTCACTATCTTATTCAGTTGAGCAATTTCATTTCTATCTAAGTAGTTTCTTGCTATATGTGTATCAGAAAGAAATATTTCCCTTTAGGTGCTTTTCGCCAATTTGTTAGGCCCATATTTGGTTTATTTCTATTTGCTCTATTTGTTATAATTTCCGCTGCTGTATTCCCGGTAATGGCAAAATGCAATTTGTTCTGTACTACAGCAAAGAAATTTTTCGTTTCAATTGCACAATTTGAATAATCTACTGAAGTTGCATAAATATCTGTAATTTTCTGGTAAGCCATACGATCACTAGCTCGAATTTCTCTTATTTCTTCAACTAGCTCGTCAAAAAACCTGGCATCAAATTTTGTACCATTTTTAAACCTGTTACTATCTATTGCAAAGCCTTTAAAAATGTACTTCTTTAGTTTATCGGTTGCCCATGTACGAAAAGCTATGCCACTAACACGATAGCCTACTGATATAACAGCTTCTAAATTGTAGAACACTACATTACGTTTTACCTCTCTTTCTCCCTCTTTTTGAATTATCGAAAATTCTTCGGTAGTTGAACTTTTATCTAACTCTTTACTTAGATAAATATTCTTTAGGTGCAATGAAATATTATCACTTGAACTACCAAATAGCTCAGCTATATGTTTTTGTGTAAGCCACAGATTGTCATTTTCAAACCTGACCTCTATATGTACCTTTCCATCTTCTGTCTCATAAAATAAGATTTCATTGTTATCTGGTTTCATACATCTTTTCAAATTGTTATCTGCTTTAAGTAGCAATTTTATTTGAAAGAGATTTCCATACTCTGTTCTTGGATTGCTTTTATCATAAAGTTTTAAGCTTATATAATATATATTCAGGATTTGAAAAATTTTTGTCCAAAAAATCTTCTTCTTAAATAAACTTTTTAGAAAAAACTTTGTTAAAAATCAGTAAACAAGCATTGTATAATTATTGGTCAAGACTTTCAGATTTCTATCTTAACTATTTAAATAGTCTATTATGTTATTATGGTGTGGTAAGCATCGAACAGGCAAAATCTGTCAAACCAAAAAGAAACTCCCTAATTTAAGTTTTTAGTAATTTGTTGGTATAATTGCGTAGGAAGCACTTCTGCAGTTATGACCGATATCCCAATGGTGCCACAGTGCCCGTTGGTTAGCATGGTTTTGAAGGTGAAGGTTAAACCATTGATGGAGTCTATTCAGACTACCTCGTTTAGGAGAGTGCCTTAATTTTACCGTCTCAAGCTGAAGCGCTTCTTCAATGATAAATTATATACTAAAGATATAACCATAAATTTTGAACTCGATAATAATTTTTTGTAATCTTTCATCATTTTTTTTAGACTAAAAATATCACGGTCCTTTTTTGTTTCTGGTAACAGAAAAAGCAGCAAAACCCAAGAGATTAAACAAAGTATTGCAACACTTGCATAGTTGCCACGCCACCCAACAATTTCGTTAATGAAACTGCCTAACACTGGTGCAATTGCCATGACAACTGTTAGAACAGAATTCATGATCCCGATAAATTTCACCGCTTTGTCACCTTTATAGCTGTCTGCAATAATTGCAAACACAACTACAGATGTGCTTACACCAATGCCTTGAATAAAGCGGGAGATTAGAAGATAAAAAACTGACGGTGCAACAACACAACCAACAGCACCAATTAATAGAAAAGTATTACCTATGATCATAATTCTCCTTCTGCCATAGCATTCGGATAATGGACCAAAAAACAACCCTCTTATGCAAAAGCCTAAAAAATTATAGGCGATAGTTAATTGAATTGTGCCTTCTGATACATTAAAATAGCGTACTATATCTGGAAAGCTAGGTATAGAAATGTCAATTTCAATAAATTTGGCAATTAGAGATAGGATTAATAGAAAGGGTAGTAACATTTGAGATTTTTAATTAATGAATAAAAATATCACATTTAAAACGTTGAAAGAAGAACATTTTTTACTGTTATTAAAATGGTTAGAAACACCTCACGTAAAGCTATGGTGGGATGCGGATATAAATTGGACACCAGAGTTAATTGAGAAAAAATATAGCAACTACGTTAAAGGATTCAAATGTTTGAAATTTGAGACACAAATTATTGAAAAACCGATGCATGCATTCATTATTAATTGTGACGGAGTTGATATTGGTTATATTCAATACTATAACAAACATGATTTTCCACCTGAGCAGGGCTACGATACTTCTGAGCTTCCAGAAAGCTGTGCTGCTATAGACTGGTATATCGGAGAGCTGGATTATGTGGGCAAAGGCATTGGTCCACAAGCTTTGAATATATTTTTAAACGAATTTGTCTTTAAAATTTTTGAAAATGCCTTTGTCGACCCAGATACAGCGAATGTTCGTGCAATCCGTGTTTACGAAAAAGTTGGCTTTAAAAAAATTAGGGAAAGCAATGGTGCGATTTTAATGATTAAGGTAAGAATTCCTGAGAACCACGCAAGATGAGTGTTTTTTCAACGGTCCACCTAAATTATTACAAGTGGTTTATAAAAATATACAAGAAGCTTTATACAAACTTAACATAATTTTATTATGAAAATATTATTCTTAAGTCCTATATAAAAACAAATTTTGGCACTAAGTGAATCTTTTTTTATTAACTATGAGCTGGATAAATTGGAAAATAAATTTTATTTACTTTTATAATACCTTAAGATCTAATATCACTTTATCAATCAAAAGTATCACGATAGGCTAGTATGTTCCTTACTCTTTTTCTAAAAATATTGCCTATTTATATTACAATGTTTATTGGTTATTTAGCAGGAAAATACCTTAAAATTGATAGAAATACTATATCTCAAATACTCTTTTATATAGCTAATCCAATAGTGATTTTATATGGAGTATCTCATACAGAAGTTAATTTAAAAGTAATTTCTCTGCCGATTTTGATATGGTTTATAGGTAGCACTATGTCCTTATCAGTGTATTATCTTTCTTCTTTTTTGTTTAAGGACAACACGAGAAACATATTAGCATTTAGCTCAGGTAGCACAAGTATGGGTTATTTTGGCCTGCCGATTGCCATGGCTTTATTTGATGAAGATTCAGTGTCTGTGTATGTTGTCTGTTATATAGGAATGGCACTGTTTGAAAATAGCTTAGGATTTTATATAGCTGCAAATGGTATCTATACCGCAAAAGAATGTGTATTAAAGTTACTCAAACTTCCTTCGTTATATGCGATGATTCTGGGCTTTTTTTTAAGTATATACGATATACAAATACCTACCTTTTTAACAGATGTTATGATAAATATCAGAAGTACATTTATTACATTAGGAATGGTGCTACTTGGAGTAAGTGTTGCACAAATTACAAATTTTAAAGTAGATTGGAAGCTTGCTTTGACCACTATTGTAGCAAAGTATATATTCTGGCCATTATTTGTCTTAGGAATTGTTCTACTAGACAAAAATGTTGTAGGTATATACGATGAAAGCATATATAAAGCACTGATATTGCTAGCTATTATTCCAGTTTCTGGATCTAGTGTAATACTTGCTAACATTTTAAATTATCAACCAGATAAAGCTACTTTATTGCTCCTAATTAGTACTGCAGTGGGACTATTTTATGTTCCACTTATAATATCATTATTTTTTACTAAACTTGTCCTTTTTTGATCAAAAATTTAAGCGCCAGGACTATTGATAAAACTTGAATTTAGACTAGACTTCTTGGATAATCATATAAGAACCTGTTAAGAATCTCTAGATGATGAGGTAAAATAAGCATAGATTAAGAATGAGGTATATCTATGCAAAACAAGTGATATAAGTCGAGGGCAATTTGAAAAAATCAGGCTAATTCTGGAGAGCAGCAGGAAGAAAACAAGACCAAGAAAAGTTGATTTGTATGGCATATTTTGTGGAGTGCTATACATTCTAAAAAGTGGTTGTAAGTGGACCAAAAGATGGGTTATTTTTTGATTCATCTGAAGCAATATTTTTAATTAACAATTCCACTGGTTTGCGAAACACACACTGAGGAAGTGTGTTACTTTTTGATTTACCTAAAATAAGACCTTTAGTTATAAGATTAACGAAAAATCCTTCTTCCTTACTATTAGCTGAAATATAATTTATTACTCTAGATACAGCATCCATCGCTAACTTCTCAATCCCCCTCTTCCAAGAAATATCCATAACCTTAGTCATTTGTTCCTCAAAACTTTGAAAAATTTCCAAGCCAGCATCTACTAAAATTTTTCTTATACCAATTCCCGCTATACAAAGAACAGATAGATAATAATGGGAAAGAAGTCATACTAAAGTAAGTGAAATAGCGAGGTTTAAATGGCATTAAGATCAAAACTATTAGACGAAAAAGTTGTAAATTTGGCGAAAGAAATGTTAAAAAAGGTCAGAAATAACGCATATGTTTCAAAAAAGTTACAAGCGGTGATAGCAGGAAAAGAAAGTAGTATAAGCGCTGTGGCAAGAATATGTAAAATTTCAAGGACTGCTTTGACTGAATGGATAAAGCATCTAAAATTTGGTAGAGTAGAAAAATTATTTGCCCCGTCTCAGCGGCGAAGAAAAAGCAAATTAAACAAAAATCAACGTGAGCAAATTGAAATATGGGTAGAAAGAAATCCAAATATTACTATTAAGGAAGTGCAAATAAAAATCTCAGAGGAATTTGGCCTAAACATCAGCAAATCAACAGTGCACCGTGAGATACAAAGGATTTACATAACACCGAGGCCAATGCACCATAAACAAGATAAAAATAAGCAAGAAGAGTTTAAAAGATACTTCAATAAAATAGTCAATTCCCACCCTAAAAAGGAGGTGTTTTTTTGATGAATCACGATTTGGAACTCATTCAAAAATCGGACACGGATAGTTTAAAAAAGGGTTCAGAACGCAGGTTAAAATGAAAATTGGTAGACAAAATTTCTATATCTACAGTGCGGTAAATCCAAGAAGTGGTAAGAAAATTAGCCTACTTGCTCCATATGTAAACACTGATTGTATGAATATATTTCTGGAGCAGATGTCGAAAGATTTAGGCACGAAAGAAGCCTTTCTTGTAATGGATTGTGCAAGTTGGCATAGATCAAAAAGTTTGAAAATTCAGGAAAACATTACCATTATATACTTGCCTCCTTATTCACCGGAACTAAATCCTGTTGAAAGGTTGTGGCAATATATCAAATACAATACTTTACGCAATAGTATCTACGATACCATAGGTTTACTTGAAGATGTTTTGTGTAATTTTATTGTCAATATTTCCAGCACTACTATTAAACGAGTTTGTAATGTTTCTTATTTGTTCGCTTAGTAATGGATTTTGGTATTAGAGGTTGTCCACAAACCATTAAATTCAAGCATATTCCCTACTTAACATAACTTTACTCATAGCCAGATATATGAAACTTTCAGTAGATGTTGTAAGTAAATCGTACTCCTTTGATAGCCTTCTATTTCTATTGATCCAAGCAAAAGTCCTCTCTACCACCCACCTTCTCGGTTGTACTGCAAATCCAGGATCCCGTTGTGGCAATAGTTCTGGTGGTGTATCTTTATGCACCCAAAACCTACATGGAGGTCTTTTCACAATTTCAATATCTATCCCATGTTCTTCCTCTATATGGGTTTTTAAATCTTTTCCTTGGTACCCCATATCAGCCCACATTTTCTTAATATTGCTGTATTTTTCTTTCATATTGTCCAATACCATCTTCACCCCATCTCTGTCATTTTCGCTTGCAGCTCCTACATAGCAACCAAGCACAAATCCTTGAGTATCTGTGATTATATGTCTTTTTCTCCCATTTACTTTTTTTGCACCATCATAACCTTTGACCCCCCTTTTTCCGTGATTTTTACCGATTGACTATCCACTATGCATGCGCTTGGCTCCTCACTTCTTCCCATTTTTGACCTACTATATTTAGTGATATCATAGTTCACTTTCTCAAAAATCCTCTGCTTTTTCCATCTTCTAAACTGTTCATGCACAGCCTTCCACAACGGAAAATCGTGTGGTAAATTGCGCCATTGACATCCTGTGCGCAGTACATAAAGAATTGCATTCAGTATCTCACACTTACTGTATTTTGGCGGCCTTCCTCCTTTCTTATACGATACCCTGAAGTGTTTTTCTATTCGGGACCATTCCCTTTTACTTAAATCTGTTGGATATTTTTTCCTCATCTCTTACCTCAATATTCTGCCTTTATATACTACTTATTTCTTGATTTGTGGACAACCTCTTATAGCTCTTTTCATAATAATCCGAAAAGCTTATAGAAAAGCGGAATCAACAGCATGACGAAAAGATGTGAATAGAGGGATGTTTTTCCTAGCTCTGTTTTTTATAGCAAACCAATGATGCTCAATTTTGTTAAAATCGGGAGAATAAGGCGGTAGATATAAAATTTCTGCGCCAACTCCTTTAGCAAATTCAGTAATCTTATTAGACTTATGAAAAGTAGCATTATCAAAGTTTGTCCAGATCGGTGTCAAAAACTGCTCAAACCATTTATTAACATATTACAGTGGCCTTCAAATGTTAACGGAACAACTATTTTTCTGCCGTTTAAGGCTGCAATCACACTGATTCGTTGAATTTTTTTACCAGATTTTAGAGCATAAAACCTCTGTCCCTTCTGGCAATATCCATAAGGGTAGTCCTCGGTGTTATCAATGCCAGACTCATCTATATAAACTAAGTTTTGAGGTTCTTTTGTTGCTATAATTTTCAAAAATTCAGCGCGTTTTTCTTCGTCCCTTTCTTTGTATCCATATGTCTTTTTTTGCGTGTGAGTCCAATTTTTTTAAGAGCTCGATGAATCGTTGGGATACTAACATTGCTCCAAAGCTTAGCCATTTCCGATAGAGTTTTTCCACCATATTTTTTAGCAAATTCAGTAAATTTATTCCAGTCAGTAATTTTGTGATTATAACCTCCATTTCCAAGTTTTTTTGACTGAAAATCTCCTGTTTCTTTTTTTCTTTGCTGCCACTCCCATAACGTAGTTCTTCCAATTTTAAATCTTGCTGCCACTGCTTCTCTGCTTTATCCTTCTTCTAGTGATTCCATTGCTTTTTTTCTTAAATCATAACTATATGCTGCTGGCATACTTACCTTCACTACTATAAAATCTTATTTTACCTCGTTTGTACTATTATGAAAAGAGCTATACTTCATCTTCTATAGGCACAATTGCTGCAGAAACCTTTTTCCCTATGTTCTTTTGCAAAAACATAAACTATACCTTCAATAACTTTAGAAACACCTAATCTAGACGAACCTAGTGGAATGGAATTATTCATGGTAGAATTGATACAGGTTAATGTTTTGCCTGTTTTTAGTTTTTTTGAACCTGGTTTTATCTCCTCAGAATATTCAAATATCTTTTTCTCGCATTCTTTAACAAAAGTCTTAACAAAAAGATTCTATAACGGTCTGCTATAATTTTAAACCTCTTGAGCAGTTCTATTACATTTTCAATTACTACTCTCTTAGCTTTCGATTTTTTCGTCTTTGCTCTTCTGTCAATGGGTTCTTTTTTGTGTCTTCCTATATGGCAGCCTCTACATTTCCATGAACTTTTTGTATGCCTCAGTAGCCTGCATCTACTAAGACCTTAAGTTCTGGTAATATCGCTACTTTTGACTCTTTAAAAATCCAAAAATCATGCACCCTACCGTTTGAAAATGACGTACATATTGCTCTCTTTTTCTATCACTACTTATGTATTTATAGTGTGCTTTCTTTTCTTGCCAGAGTAGAAATCTCGTTGCTTTTTTTTTGGCCTCTCTATTGCTGCTTCAGTGCTATCCACTACTATAACTTCATATTCTACACCTGACTTTACTAGCTCATTTTGGCCAGGAAATCTGGATGTTTTATTAGAGAACCCATTTTGCTATTTTATACGCTGTGCTTTCACTTACTCCATAGCTTTATGAAAATATGTTCCATATTCCCGCAACACCATAAGCGGCATATTTTCCTCGCTCAGCTTGTTTTTCCTACCTCCTTTAGCCTTTTTTCCTTCCCGTAAAATCTCCACCATTTTATTAAATGTTACCTTTTTTACTCCTGCTAACCTGCGAAATCATCCAACTCTTCTACTATTTCCACCTTTTCCCTCACTAAAAATACTTATCTTGCCATGTTTTTTCCTCTTATCCTAGTTTTTAAAGAAGTCTATTTCTGAACGAATACATACTGATTTCTCATATAAACAATGGTTATGCAAGAAGTCTAATATTAATGATAGCAATGAATTTATTAGCAAAATTCATTAATTTATAACTGACAATTAGAGCTGTTGATTAGAAACTAACTTTAAACAAATTACTCAACTGTAACAGATTTAGCTAAATTTCTCGGACAATCTACGTCTAACCCTTTTTTTGCTGCAGTAGAATAAGCAAGGAATTGCATAGCAACACTGTAGATAATGGGGGAGACAAAATTATCAACTTCTGGAAGTTGCACCACATCTATGCAAATTCCCTTTAAGAGTGGCGCACCTTGCCTATCACTAAAAGCAATTACTTTACCTTTTCTTGCGATAATCTCTTGTATATTGGATAGCGTTTTAAAGAATAAATCGTCGTAAGGGATAATTGCTACAACAAGCACAGTAGAGTCTATTAAAGCAATGGAACCGTGCTTCATTTCTCCCGCTGCAATACCAATTGTGTTAATGTACGAAAGTTCTTTTATTTTTAATGCGCCTTCCATTGCAACTCCATATGAGCTTCCTCTGCCAATTAAAATAACATTATTGTGCTCTAATATACTGTCTGATATATGTTGTATTTTCATTACATCCAAAACATGCTCAACATATTTGGGAATGGAATTAATAGCATCGTTTAGTTGTTTTATCTTCTTTTCATTGAGTATACCTTTTATTTTTCCAAGCTCTACAGCAAAGCATGCTAAAGTTGCAAGCTGCGCAGAAAAGGTTTTTGTTGAAGCAACACCAATCTCGGGTCCAGCAAAAGTATGCAATACAATATCTGAGATCTTCTCGATGCTACTGTTAACTGTGTTAGTTATGCTAATAATCGTTTGTTTCTGCAATCTCGCATAACGTAGTGCTTCCATAGTATCTGCAGTTTCACCAGATTGAGAGATGAATAACCCAGTGCTACCTTCTTCCAGCTTGACGTTGCTATACCTAAATTCTGATGAGATTTCCAGATACACTCGAACTTGAGCAACACTTTCCAGCCAATATTTCGCTATTAGTCCAGCAAAATAAGATGACCCACATCCGACTATAGTAATGTAACCCAGTTCAGAGAATAATTTTTTGTTGGCTTTTTTATATTGCTTGTAAAATTGGTTTATTGTTTTGTTTAATGCATATGGTTGCTCTAAAATTTCTTTTAGCATAAAGCTAGAATAACCGTTTTTGCTAATTAGAAAATTGCTTGGAGTACTATTTTCTATGCTGCGTTTAACTTGTGCGCCATTATTATATATACTAACTTCGCTAGATTTTATTACTGCAATATCATTATCCTCCAAATGCAATATTCTTTCCACAAGTGCACTTAAAGCATTAGAATCAGATGCAGCAAACACTGCATTACAGTTATAGCCTATTGCTAAAGGCAAATTTCTTTTTGCAACAAACAGAGCGTCTGGATATTCTATAAATAATAAAACCAAAGCAAATGAACCTTGTAAGTTGCTTAAACACTTAAATATAGAATCAACTGGCGACAACCCTTCATCAAGATATGAGATTAACATGTTTGGTATCACTTCCGTATCAGTGTCAGTATGGAAAGATATTCCCTCTTCCTCTAGGCCCTTTTTTAACAGATTGTAATTTTCAATTATACCGTTATGAGCAACAACAACATTATTTATACAAATGGGATGAGCATTTTTAAGATTTGGAGATCCGTGTGTAGCCCAGCGAGTATGTGCTATACCAATTGTACTGCTAGATATTTTACTCTCATGAATAACTTCACATAACCTTTCAACTTTACCTTCTGATTTTTTGACTTCTACCTCACCTTTATTATTTATTATTGCTATACCTGAAGAATCATACCCTCTGTATTCCAATTTTTTTAGTCCAGCCAGTAAAGTTGGTACTACTGAATCACCGTTACTTACTATACCCAGTATTCCACACACAACCAGTTTCTTAAATTATGAAGCATTTTTGCCCTTTTTACTTTCCTCTAGTTTGTTTTTTTTGTCATTCTTTTCAATCTTGCCTTTTTCAATAGGTTTAGCTACTACTTTTTGAATTTCTTTGTTTAAGACTTCAGATATAGCAGACTTCAGGATTTTTATTTCAACTTTTGGTGCTATTTCTATTATAAACTGCGCACTTGCCTCATCAACTTTGCTAATTTCACCTATTATTCCACTAGAAGTAATGACCTTATCACCGCGTTTTATTTGATCTATCATCCTTCTATGTTCCTTTAGTTTTTTGTGATTTGGGCGAATAATGAGAAAATAAAATACCACAAATATTAAAATGAGTGGAATAAAACTAGCAAAAGATGTCGATACATTGCTAGTTGCATCTGCTGCAAAGACTTCAGAAATGAACATATTTAATCCTAATTGTTAACGATAAATTCAAGTAAATTAAGCAGTAATTACAATACCATGTCAAGTCTCTGAAAGAAATTACTACAAATCAACAAGAAAATGGATCAGTAAAAGTGCTTCTGATATAATGGCGGGAGTGATGAGACTTGAACTCACGACCTCATGCGTGACAGGCATGCGCTCTAACCAACTGAGCTACACCCCCCATTTCTTTCTAACGTTTGCAACCTTAAAGCTAATCAACGTATTGCCACTTGTCAATATTTTTTGTTTGCGCTTTGTTGTCTTTTGTATTACTATGTAAGTAACTTAATTTCACACATGGCTTATGCAAGTAGTCCCATGAGGGTTATGCCATGGAAGATAAACTATTTGGAGAAGTAAATATGACAAATTTACCTGAAGTTACCATACGTGATTTAGCTGAAGCTGGTGTACATTTTGGCCATAAAATTAGTCGCTGGAATCCCAAAATGGCCCCATATATATACGGTATACATCAAGAGAATCGTATACACATAATTGACCTGCGAAAAACATTATCGTTGCTAAAAGTAGCAATAAAAGCTTTGTATGACGTTGCATCTCAAGGTGGTCGCATTCTATTTGTTAGTACGAAATTTCAAGCTTTGGATATTGTTGCAAGTGAAGCGGTTCGTTGTGGTCAATATTATGTAAATCATCGATGGCCTGGTGGTATGCTTACTAATTGGAATACTGTTTCTTCTTCGATAAGAACCTTGATACAATATGAGAAAATATTAAATGATGAAGATAGTATCTTAACAAAGAAAGAATTAGGAAATATTGAAAAGAAAAGGCGAAAGCTTGATCAGACATTGGGTGGCATTAGAGAAATGGGAGCAGTTCCTGATATTTTATTTATTATTGATACTAACAAAGAGCATATAGCAGTTAAAGAGGCTAAAAAACTGGGCATTCCAATTGTTGCAGTACTTGATACCAATTCTGATCCAGATGATATTGTCTATCCTATACCAGGAAATGATGACTCAAGAAAATCAATAGAGCTCTATTGTAAATTAGTTGCTAACTATATATTAGCTGGAATAGAGTCTAGTTTGGCAAAGTCTAAAGTTAAGATTGATAATATAAAGAGTGATGAGCTTATTATTCAAGAAAAAGAAGAGGGTATTGTGCAAACTAAAAAGAAGCGTAGTAAGGTTCACACAGAAAAAGAAAGGGAGGTAATAATAAGTAAATGAAAATGGATTCAGGTAGTATAAGGGAATTACGCGATAGAACAGGGCTTGGCTTAAGCGACTGTAAGAAAGCGTTAGAAGAGTGTGATGGTGATGTTAAGAAAGCCATTGATAAGTTACGTACAATAGGACTTGCTAAAGCTGACAAAAAGTCTGATAGAGTAGCTTCGGATGGGCTTATTGCTATGTGCTTGACTGAAAATTATGGTGTATTGGTTGAACTCAATTGTGAAACTGATTTTGTTGCAAGAAATGAAAAATTCATAGAATTAGTTTCAAATTTAGCATCAATCGCTTGTCAAGAACGTTGTACTAGTGTTGATGAGTTAAAAAATGCCAAATATGGAGACATTGGCACAGTGCAGGGAGCTATTATGAACGGTACATCAGTTCTTGGTGAAAAGTTAGAGTTAAGCAAGCTTTGCTATCTGGAGGCTAAGGATGGGATTGTTGCTGGTTATGTACATGGTGATGTGCGTAGTTTAGGTAAGATTGGTGCCTTAATTGTATTGCAATCATGTAGTGATAAGGCAAAATTACAAGAGATTGGAAAGCAAATAGCTATGCATGTAGTTGCTATGAAGCCTGAAGCTTTGTCTATAGATGATTTAGATCAAATGAAGTTGAAAAATGAACGTTCTATAATTGAAGAGCAAGTAAGGAGCTTAAATAAACCTGAAGAAGTAGCAAAAAAAATAGTAGATGGACGAATGGCTAAGTACTGTGAAGAAGTTGTTTTACTAGAACAAAAGTTCATAAAAGATGATAAAATAAAGGTTTCTGACTTTATAAAATCAAGCGAGTTGAGTGCTGTTAGATTATCTGATTACAAGTTACTTGTTTTGGGCAGTGCAAACTAAATGGCAAGAAATGTCTTCCTTAGCAGATAAAGTAAAATACTCTAGAGTGTTATTGAAGATCTCTGGTGAAGCTTTGATGGGATCAAAGCAATTTGGCCACGATATGGGAATAATAAGCCAATTATGCAAAGATATAGCTGATGTTAACAGGCTTGGAGTTCAGGTTTGTATTGTTGTTGGTGGTGGAAATATTTTTCGTGGTGCATCTGCATCTTTAAGTGGCTGTGAAAGAGCAAGTAGTGATTATATTGGAATGCTTGCAACTATAATCAATGCTTTGATTTTACAAAATTTTTTAGAAAAAAATTTAGTAGCTTCTAGGGTATTATCTGCAATACCCATGGCCACTGTATGTGAACCTTACATAAGAAGGAAAGCTATTCGCCACTTAGAAAAAGGTAGGGTGGTAATTTTTGCAGCAGGTACAGGCAACCCATTTTTTACTACAGATACAGCTGCAGCTTTACGTGCTGTTGAAATGAACTGTAATGTTATTATAAAAGGTACGCAAGTAAGTGGTGTATATTCTGCCGATCCAAAAAAAAATGAGAATGCTGTGATGTATGATAGGCTTTCTTATACAGATTTGCTAACTCGTGATTTAAAAGTTATGGATGCATCAGCAATTTCACTTGCTCGTGAGAATTCTATCCCAATTATAGTTTTTTCTTTAAGAGAAGAAAAAACGACCGATATTGTTAAGGGTCAAGGTACTTATACTATAGTCTCAGATTGTAAACATTAGGTAATTTATGTTAAACGAAATAAAAGCTAAAACAAAAGAAAGAATGCTAAAAACTATTCAGTCTTTTCATGATGATATGAAAGGTGTGCGTACTGGTAGAGCTAACGCATCATTACTTGATGGTATAGTTGTAAATATCTATGGTGGGCATCAAAAACTTAACCAAGTTGCAGGTGTTTCAGCTATAGATAACAAAACTCTATCAGTTAAAGTTTGGGATATCACTGTTATGGGTGAAGTAAAAAATGCGATACTAAATGCTAACCTGAATTTAAATCCTGTTGTTGAAGGCAATACTATACGTATAGCTCTTCCGGACTTAACGCAAGAAACCCGTGAAAAATTAGTGAAATTATTGCATCAATTTTCTGAAAATGCACGAGTTGCGATTAGAAATATACGCAGAGATGTTATGGAAGAAATAGAGGAAATGAAGAAAAATAAGCAAATCTCAGAAGATGATTTTCATGGTGCCAAAAAGGAAATACAAAACATTACTGATGATAATGTAAAAAAAATCGATGACGACTTATCTATTAAAGAAAAGGATATATTGCATCATTAGGTTAATATGAAAGAAATCTTCAGTAGTGAAAAAACATACAAGGGTGTCGTACAAATGCAACTGTATGAGTGCTGTGATTCATAGTTTATCTAGATTCTCAGTATTATGCACACAATTATCGCACATTACTATTTGCAGGTAATTTGCATAGTAGATGATGTTATTTCAGACTGGAACCAATCTTTATGTAATCTCACTAAAAACGCGGGAGTGTTAAATAAACCATACGCGTCAAGTTAAGGAATGTAGAGAGCTTAAAGTAGATACCCTGGTCTTCCTATATCTGTCTTTCAAAGAAAACTTTGACCAGATTACAGTAAGCTTTTTTAGAAAAATTTTTAAATTACTGACAATATTATTTAATATCAAAAAGAGCTCTCTAACCCACCTTTTCAATTCAATAAATGCCTTTGTTAAACTGTGTTCTTTTTTAGTTTTGTAATCATTCCGTGAAATACGAGAATAGCACATAATTTTGTGTATAGCTCGCATAATACTCTAAATGGATTTGTCTTTCCTTTTAGTTTATCAAGATTGATATGACTTTTATATAGTTTAAATAGTAATTCGATTTGCCATCTTACTCTATAAACCGTCAACAGCATTAATTTTACTCTCTGGAACATTAGTTATAAATATTGACCAATCTAATAACTTTTGATTCTTTTTAGAAGATATGTGATTTTGCTAATTTATTAGCTTTTCTTCTTCTGGCTAGCATCGAACAGGCAAAACCTGTCAAACCAAAAAGAAACTCCCTAATTTAAGTTTTTAGTAATTTGTTGGTATAATTGCGTAGGAAGCACTTCTGCAGTTATGACCGATATCCCAATGGTGTCACAGTGCCCGTTGGTTAGCATGGTTTTGAAGGTGACGGTTAAACCATTGATGGAGTCTATTCAGACTACCTCGTTTAGGAGAGTGCCTTAATTTTACCGTCTCAAGCTGAAGCGCTTCTTCAATGATAAATTATATACTAAAGGTATAAAATGGCAAAAGTAAAAAATAAGTTGGAAGTAATGAACCCTAATGCGGCAGGAATAGACATTGGCTCATCTGTACATTATGTATGTGTTCCAGAAGGAAGAGATGAGCAACATATCCAAAAGTTTGGTTGTTTTACAGTGGATCTGCATAACTTAGCAAAATGGTTGAAGAAGTGTGAAATTAAAACGGTAGCTATGGAATCAACGGGAGTATATTGGATTCCTTTATTTCAAATACTTGAATCATATGGATTTGAAGTAAAATTAGTAAACGCGCGGCATATTAAAAATGTACCTGGTAGAAAATCTGATGTTCAAGATTGCCAGTGGTTGCAACAGTTACATAGCTATGGACTGCTCCAAGGATCATTTAGACCAGATGATCAAATTTGCGTACTGCGTGGCTACGTCAGACAACGTAATAATCTAATCAGAAGCGCAAGTACACACACTCAACGCATGCAAAAGGCATTAATTCAGATGAACATTCAGTTACATAAGGCAATTAGTGATATTAACGGTGTAACAGGTATTAGGATTATTGAAGCGATAATTGAAGGTGAAAGAGATCCTGAAAAATTAGCTGAATTAAGGGATGGACGAATAAGAAATGATAAATCTACTATTGTAAAGGCATTAACCGATGACTACAGAGAGGAACACTTGTTTACACTTAAGCAAGAATATGAAGCATATACTTTTTTCCAGGAACAAATAAAGGAATGTGATAGAAGCGTTGAAAGCTACTATAAAACATTTGAAACAAAATCTGATGAGAGCAAATCAACAAGTAAAGCACAAGGCAAGCAAAAAAATGATCCAAACTTTAATTTGCATGAAGAATTATACCGGGTTATCGGGATAGATTTTACTAGATCCAGGATTCAGTGTACTAAGTATACAGACCATAATCTCAGAGACTGGTATCAACCATAACAAATGGCCAACATTTTCGTCTTGGTTGGGGCTGAGTCCTGGTAATAAAATCACTGGAGAGAAAGTGTTTAGCACGAAAACTTGTAAAGTCGTAAATCGTGCTGCAAATGCCTTACGGCTTGCTGCACAATGTGTATCAAAAAGTAATACTGCTCTTGGTTCACAATGCAGAAAGTGGAAAAAACGACTGGGAGCTCCAAAAGCGATCACTGCTATGGCAAGGAAATTAGCATGTATCTTTTATAATATGCTAAAGTATGGACAAGAGTATGTCGAAAAAGGAATTGATTCTTACGAAAAACTTTATCAAAACAGGGTTATGAAAAATCTGAGTAAAAAAGCTTCTGAATTTGGCTATATCCTGGTAAAAAAAGATGAGTTAGTTCAAGGAGTTTCTTAGGAGAAAGGATCAGTTAATTGAAGGAGTTTATTAGGAGAGATATTTTGAGAGCTCAAAATCTATCTTTGTTTGCAGACTTTCAATTAATTTTTCAACAAACGTATCTTCTTCAACGTATACACACATCTGTCGTATGTATGCTGCATTTTTTTCTAATCTTTTTTACACAGGAGGATTTTATGTCCAGAATTTCAGCTATAGCCCTTCTAACAATAGTAGGAACAGGATAAAATAGGGACGGGGTAACAAGAAGGTAAAAGTGCCAGCAGCAGCTATGACTTAAGGAAAAAAGCCATTCAGGCGTTGGATGAAGGAGAGGGTAAAACAGCAGTAGCAAAGAGGTTCAAAATTGGTAGAGTAACATTGTACAAATGGGAGAAAGGCGCAAAGAAACAGGAATCGAAGAAACTGGGGAATAGGGGTAAAATCACCGACTGGAATGCGTTTGCAGAATTTGTACGGCGGTAAAACACAATCAGAGGTGCTGAGGCAATATAAGTCGTCAAACGATTCATAGAGCTCTAAAAAAATGGATTTACACGCAAAAAAAGACTTATGGATACAAAGAAAGGAATAACGAGCTGAATTTTTGAAAGTTATATTTGCAGAATCTCCTAAAAATCTGGTGTATATTGATGAATCTGGATACAAAATGTACGGGTATTGTAGAAAGGGAGAATGCACTAAAGTCAGGTAAAAAAACTCAGCATGATTGCAGCTTTAAACAAGGGTCGACCTTCGAAGATTATTGTGATACAGAGGTTTTTAATGGCTGGTTCGAGCAACTTCTGGCACCGATCTGGACAAACGGTAATTTTGGATAATACAATTTTTCATAAGTCTATAAAGATTGTCGAATTTGCCAAAAGCGTTGATGCAGAAATTCTCTCCGTATTCTCCTGATTTTAATGACATTGAACACCATTGATTTGCTATCAAAAACAGAGCCAGAAGCTCTGTTTAAATCTTTTTGCCAAGCTGTCGATTCTGCTTTTCTTCATTTGTTTCCACTATTATGAGAAGGGTTATAATATTTCTTTTAATATGATATGCTTAACTTTTTTTTCAAGACAGGTTCTGAGAAAAGTGGGAAATTTTTCCATAAAGTTAAAGACTTACTGCTTTCTTTATGAAAGGTTTGATGTTATGGTTTAATGAGCTATCCTGAATTTATTGAATGAATACTAATATAAGAAATTTAGTTCATGCTTTTTCTAAATTGCCAAGTTTAGGGCCATCATCATCAAGAAGGTTAGTTATACATTTACTTCAAAACAAAGAGAAAGTCATGCTACCACTTGCATCTTTGGTCAGAGAGTTAGCGGATCTTATAATAGAGTGTAAGATTTGTGGAAACTTAGATACTAAATCGCCATGTTCCATTTGTATTAACCCAAAGCGCGACACCAAATTAATGTGTGTAGTAGAAGAATTAGGCGATCTATGGGCATTTGAAAAAGGAAATATATACTCAGGTATGTATCATGTTTTAAGTGGCAGATTGTCAGCAATAAATGGCGTAGGTCCAAAAGAACTCAATCTTGATAACATTCCTAAAAGAGTTACAGAATTTAAAATTGAAGAGGTCATTATTGCAATCAATCCGACATTAGAAGGCCAAGTTACTGCGCAATATATAATTGAATTGTTAAAAAACTCGAATGTCAAAATATCGCGCCTTGCTTGCGGCATACCAATAGGTGGAGAAATTGACTACCTAGATGAAGGGACGCTGAAGATAGCGCTTACGTCAAGACAGGATATTAAATAATATTCCATTTCTTTTTAGCAAGCTATAAGTTTTTTATCATACTACCACTACTTATAAAATACTAAATTTTAGTGGCATACTTCAGCCTAAAAACTTGCTTTACTAAATTCTTGAAATATTGTACATTTAAAGCATAGTGTTTTAAAATGAGGGAGTTATGTTAACTTTTGCACGAGATGGAGTACGTTATACTTATAATTGGTTAATCAAAAAATCAAGATCAATCGCTCTTGATTTCATTGCGCTATTTAACAAAGAATACGCAGATAGTAAACGAATTGGATATATAATAGAAGATCATCTGGTTAGAAAAGATCTGATAAATATTGAGCCTGAACTTGAAATCAAATATGACCTAAAAAGAGATCTGATGAATATTGGACCTAAATTTGAAATCAAATATGTCCCAAAAAAAGTAATGGAACAAGAACATAGATCTATTGAAAATCTGAAAAATGTGATTCGAGTAAGAATTGATGATCAAATTAGGTCGGGGGTGTCGAGGTTTGGTTATTGTTATGATGGGCAAGATCCTTATTTTTATGCAATCAGTTAGGCACATAAAATAAAGGGAATAACAAAAGATAATACGGACTTAGTTCTTCTTTTGTGGCTAATGTATGTTCATGTACCTATAGATGAACATGGAGAACTATTAGAGGATCTTGTAAAAAATCACTCCGGTAATAGAGCTGAGATGATAGAAAAGTTATATTCACTTCAAGAAGAAGGTAAGTTATCAATAAATAGTCGTGAAAGCCTAGATGGGATAATTAAAATATCCCCACTTATAGAGAAGGAGTATATTTCAAATGGGAAATTTTCTATTATGCAAATGATAAATTCTGGCAATTTACATGGCTTAGTAGAAAGGTTAACAAAAGATACAGAAGGAAGGGTAAAAGAGTTAACCGGCATAGATATTCAATATAGTCCCAAAAGCAGTTTGAAGAACCTTTCCATTCATGCAGTGATAGAAAATTATGGATTATTTAAGTAAGTGGACTCTTAACTTATAAAATGCTATAGTAAAATATAGCATAAGGATCTTATGTGCTTAAAGAAACTTACATCGCTAATAACATTTAGAAAAAAAGAAGAGGAGCAATTGCCTAAGGTAACAACTTGGGAGAATGATTGCTTAGGTTATAAACAAGTTGCAAGTAAATTTAGTTCTATAATCAAGACAATCGATAAGTCTTTTTCAATCGTATCCTTAGAAGGATATGATAAGTGGGGTAAGACATTTTTTTTGAAAGAATGGGTAAAGGATCTAGAGCAGCAAAATGAAATTGCAGCTTATTACAGCGCATGGGATATTAGTGCGCTAGATCAACCATTGCCTTCTTTTTTGCATTTTCTGTTTGAGGATCTATTCGCATCATACAAAGTAAAAAGGAGTGTTATACAGCAGTTCAAAAACATAAACCAAGAACTATTTTCTCTCAATACATTAGGAAAGCTAATCAGTAAATCTCCACTCGCTATGCTTTCAGTATTTCTCGATGCTGCAAAAGAGGCTGATAAGAAAGACATAGGTTTTGTCTTGGGTGAATTAAATCTTCTCCAAAGGAGAAAAGAGAACATTAGAGATTTTAAGATACAACTAGCAGATGTGGTTAATAAAATCAGGAAAGACAAAAACATTTATATAATGGTGGATGATCTTGATATATGTCGCCCTAAATTCATTGTCGATTTTTTAGAATCCATAAAGTACATGCTTGATGTTGAGGGACTGGTTTTCATTATCTCTGTTAGTCAAGATAAAAGTAACGTGCAAAGAGCGATCAGCACAATACTTGGACCAAATTTCAGCCTAAAATCTTTTACTGATCTCTCTTTGCATTTGCCAAAACAGCCAATAGAGAAATTTACAAGAAAGCTGTTTCAAAATATTGAATTGCCGAAAAAATCAAAGAGCTTAATTATAGATAGCTTTATATTTTATGCAGAAAGCTTCTCATTATCATTGCAGGCAATAGAATACTGCGTAAAGAAAATAAAGCTATGTTATGCGAAAATTGATCCGAATTTATTTACATTTTTAGTAATACTACAGTCAGTAAACACTAATTTGTATGAGGAATTATATTCATCACCTCAGAAAGCACTGGAGAAGATTGAGAGCGCTTTGATTCTAAACGGTCAGGAAGAATGGGAAAAGCTTAAAACTTCTCTTGAGACTACTTTTAAAGAAAAAGAATCAAAGACTCACAAATCTTTGAAGCAAATAAGAGATATCTTATTCTAAGAATAAAGAGAATTGTAGAACAGAACCCTCTTCTTATCATTTCAGCTTGCATGACAAATTGGCTCACATAAATTTTAGCATATATGACCTTGAAAGATCGCTGTGCAATACTTAAATTATTAGAATAGTAGGCTAATAATGGAGCTCAAAATGCACAACGTACAAGAAACTGAAAATTTAAAATTTGATGCTGAAGTAGGAAAAGTACTGAATATAGTAATCCACTCGCTTTATACCAATAAAGATATCTTTTTACGTGAGTTAATATCAAATGCATCAGATGCATGTGATAAATTGCGCTATGAATCACAGCTAAATCCTAATTTACTAGATTCAAGTGATGAATTGAAGATTACCATTAGCTCCAATAAAGATAAGGATGAGCTGTATATAACCGATAATGGTATTGGGATGAGTAGGCAGGATTTAATAGATAATCTTGGCACGATTGCGAGTTCTGGTACGCAAAAATTCTTAGATGCGATCAAGAATAATAAAGATTCAAATCAAGCTGTAGAGCTGATTGGAAAATTTGGTGTTGGTTTTTATTCAAGCTTCATGGTTGCATCAGAAGTGATAGTGGAATCGAGAAAAGCTGGAGAAGAAGAGTCTTGGATCTGGAAATCGAAAGGAGATGGAGAATATTCAATTAGCAAGTTAGATGATCAAATCGCTCGTGGCACAAAAATTACGCTCATCATGCGTCCTGAAGAGAGCGAGTTTATGGACAAATTTCGTATTGAAAACATTGTTACTACTTACTCTGACCACATAAATTTTCCCGTTGAATTTGTAAACGAAGAAGGAAAAAGTGAAAAATTAAACAGCAAAGCTGCAATTTGGACTAAGCCAAAAAATGACGTTACTCAAGAAGAGCATAACGACTTCTTCCGCGGTGTTGCGCATGTAGGTGGTGAGCCTTGGATGATACTGCATAATAAAAATGAAGGTGCAATAGAGTATACGAATTTGCTTTATGTTCCTTCTATCAAACCTTTTGATTTGTTTCATCCAGATAGACGCTGCTCTGTAAAATTATATGTAAATAAAGTGTTTATCACTGAAGATAACGTGCAAATAATACCACAGTACTTGCGTTTTATGAAAGGCGTGGTTGATTCACCGGATTTGCCTCTCAATATCAGCAGAGAAACACTGCAAAATAATCGTGTTGTTGAGCAAATTAGGAAATCTTTAACTAAGCGTGCTATATCAGAGTTCGGTAAAAAAGCAAAAGAGAATTTAGAGGAATACACAAAATTCTGGGCCAATTTTGGTGCGGTATTAAAAGAGGGGCTTTGCGAAGCTATCCCAACTGATGAGAGAGAAGCACTACTTTCCATTTGCAGATTTAATAGCACTGGTGATGAGAAGTTAGTCAGTATTGATGACTATATAAGCAGAATGAAGGCTGAGCAGGAGCATATCTACTATCTCACAGGCAATAGCCTTGATTCAGTGAAAAACAGTCCACAACTTGAAGGGTTCGTCAGTAAAGGATTGGAAGTTCTTTTATTTGTTGATCCAGTTGATGATTTCTGGACTAGCGTGATTCATGAATATAAAGATCAAAAATTTAAGTCTGTGACTCGCGCTGATGTTGACTTAGAAAAATTCTCTTCAGAAGAAGATAAAAAAGATGAAGAAAGCAAGTCAAACGAAGAAAAAACTGAGGGAAATACGGATTCTATACTCGAATATTTCACCAAGATTCTTGGTAATTCAGTAAAAAGCGTGAAAATCTCAAAAAAATTGACCGACAGTCCTGTATGTCTAGCGGTTGATGAAGGAGCTATGGATCTTCGCATGGAGCGTTTTTTGCGCGAACAAAAGCAGCTAAATTATCGTACACCAAAGGTGCTGGAAATTAACACTAAGCATCCTGTGATAAGAAGTATAATGGAATCTCACGCTGAAAGTGGTGAAAATTCAACACTGGAGGATATGATTCACTTATTGTTCTATCAAGCTTGTATAGTGGAAGGCGAAGAGATGGACGATGCAAGTCTGTTTGCTAAAAGACTTAATAATTTGCTTGGCAAAATTTCTGTTTAATGCTATACTTAGTTTAGCTGATAATTAGGGAGAAAATATGTTTGATTCTAATTTTAGAGACTTTGTACCAAAGGAGCAGGGTCAGTCAAGTAAAGTTTTTAATAAATCAGACTCTAGGGATTCAGGTACTGAAGAAGAATTTGAAATTTTAGAGCAAGGAGAAATTAAAGAACGTCACCATTCTGAAGATTCAGGTAATGAGAGTCAAGAAGACTCTGAAGCTTTAGGTAATGAAAATCAAGAGATACTAAATATTTCACATGCTAAGGATTTAAGCTTAGGGAATGCAATGCTTGCAAACTTTCCTGGTGATTGTGATAAGTTGTTCATTGTGGAGTCAAAAGATGAAGATTCGTATGACATCATTCCTAAAAATTTAACCTTTGCTAAAACAGTAAATATCTTCAATCAAGCTGTAAGGGAAGACAATTGTGAAGAATTAGATAAGATTGTACAAAATATTGAAGAGTATGAAGGTAGGTCTATTACGCTCGATACTGTAAATTTAAAGAGTTTTTGTAGGCAACAACTTAACTTGAATTTACAAAATAATCAGCATATATACTCAAATATATTATCACGATATAAATTTGATCAAGAGAATTTTGAGTATCATCATTCAGTAAAAGAATTGGTGCTACTCGCAATTGCAGCTAATGATAAATTGGCAGAAAAATATCGGGACATACTTTTTGCTGAAGGGAATTTAAGTCTTTTACCTTTACTTGTTGGTAGTCAAAAATACATAGAAGTTTTTATAGAAAAATTCCATGGTATCGATGGGGTTTATGATAAAGTGAAGGATCAAACTATACAATTTGGTGAGCTTAATAAGATTGGCTTTTTCTCAGTCATAGCATTAAGAAAAGAACAAGAGTTGCTAGAGACAGTTCTTGTAGAACACGTCTTAAAGGATTTTGAGCATGTATTAAAAACAAGTGATCCCGATCCTTTATATGGCGTACTTGAAACAGCATCTCTGGTCAAAAATGAAAAATTTATCACGATAGTGCTAAATGCATTTGAAAGGTATATTAATGAGCCAACTAAAGATGTGAAAGATCTGCTAAAAAGGAGTTTTGTTACTCTATTAGAAACTGCAATAAGTCAGGAACATCTGCCCACCATCAAGTACTTGTGCGGGCGATATATCAATAAAAAAGGTTATGATATATATGAGCAAGCATTTGCGGACGATAGAGTTATTAAAGTACTCAATCAGCAAATCTTGAAAAATATAGAAGCTCGTTGTAGGAAAGAAATTTATAATTTGATTCTGAAAACTGCATTAGATGCTGGTAATATCACATTTATTGAGCACTTATGCAAAAGACATCCTGAATGCAATAACGATGTTATCGATGCAAATAGATCAGCAATTTCTGTCATAAAGAGTGATGTTTTATCAGAAAATTCAGAATCCAAAAGTACTGACAGCCAACAGCCACAAGAAAATGTTGACAAAGGAGAAAATATTATGAATAATGAAGATGCTTCAAAAGAAGCTGTAGGTAATAATTTTGAGGAGGGTAAAATGCTTAAAAGTACAGAAACTATAGAGGAAAAATTATCTGATGCTATCTTCGGTCTTAATTATGAAAAGATAAGGTCTTTAGTAGAACAGGTAAAGCAAGAGGACAATAGTCCAAAGCAAATCATTAATGAGGCTTTGAGGAAAGCTAATGAGATGAAAGTTGAAAAGAAAGGTGAAAGGTCCCTAAGCGAGATTAAAAAACTTCTTAAAAAAGAGCTCGAAAACATTTCTATACCACCAGTGGACGATAGTGTAAAAAGTATGGGTGCTGCTGCAAGTAGCCAAAAAGTTCCTGTAGCGGAGCGTAAAAAAAGCGAGCTGGATTCACTATCGCCGAATTCTGAGGATGATGATTTTTCTAAACTTGAAAGTAATAAGAGTGATGACTCTGCCGGAACTTCTTCAGACTCTAATAGTAATTCTCCATTTGAAGAAATTAATAAAGAAAGTCATGAAACAAGAATACCTATAATTGAAACAGTGGAACCTAAAGCAACAGTTTCTGCATCAGAAATGCCCTCAGTGGAGATTGAGGGAGCTGAATCCAATAATGAGCAATTTGATAATCTAAATGACGAGAAAGATAATCCTGCAGTATCAAATTCTGTAAATCAGGATAGATCAGCTCAAAGTCCTGTTCATGATAGTCAACGTGGTATTACGCACGATGAAGATTTTACTGTTCCATCACCATCATCAAATTTTGCAAGTAAAAATCTTAACACTGTAATATCAATTGATAATAACAGGGAAGAGCAATCTGCTGAGTGTGTAGAGGAAATGTCTAACGAAAATACACAGCCAAAACCAACGTTGCCAACAATTAATAAGCAAAGCAGCGAAAGTAACCAAAAAACAACTGCTCTAAATACAAAAAAGTATGTTGTAGCTGCTTCTGTACTTGCAATAGCTGGTATTGCCTTAGGAGTGGCTGTTGCAGTTTACTTGGAAATGTTAGCGGTAGGAGTAGCAGTTGCAGCAGCTTGTTGTCTTATTGCGGCTACAATTACGTACTGCTATAGGCCTAAAAGCTCACTTGAGGATAATGAGGTTGAAAAGTTTGATAAAAGTACATCTTATTGTGGCTGATAATGAATAAATATAGTAGTCTATCATTTAATAATTTATTATAATTGTATTTATTATTAATAGATAAAAACTTGGTAGACTACGAAGAGATATTTTCAAGTAAAATCAAAGATATAAAAGAAGAAGGGCGCTATCGTGAGTTCACACATTTCGCGTCATTGCCTGGCAGGCTTCCCTATATTATGGATTATGAAAGAAATAGGGAAGTTATTGTCTGGTGCAGTAATAATTATCTGGGAATGTCGCAGAATGAGAGTGTTATCGCTGCTATTCAAAATTCATCTGTTGGTGCTGGAGGAACGAGAAATATATCCGGTACGACAAAAGAAGTTGTTGAGCTTGAGAAGTCTTTAGCTGATTTGCATCAAAAAGAAGCTGCTTTAACTTTTGCTTGTGGCTACCTTGCTAATCAAACTACACTTAGCACTTTATCGTCTGTTATTTCGGGTGTGGTAATTTTTTCAGATGAGAAAAACCATTCTTCAATGATAGAAGGTATAAAATCAGGCAAAAGACCAAAACACATATTTAGGCATAATGACATTGATCACTTAGAGCAGCTGCTAAGGTCTATAGATGTAAAAATGCCGAAAATAATAGCGCTTGAATCCGTATATTCAATGGATGGTGATGTAGCACCGCTTGAAGCGATATGTGATCTGGCAGATCAGTATAATGCAATTACCTATTTGGATGAGGTGCACGCAGTTGGCATGTATGGCCTTCGTGGTGGTGGAATTGCAGAAAGAGAAGGCTTGATGGATAGAATAACCGTTATTCAGGGTACATTATCAAAAGCTTTTGGAGTGATGGGTGGGTATATAGCGTCTTCAAAGAGCTTGGTGGATGTAATAAGAAGTTCAGCTCCAGGATTTATTTTTACTACTGCTATGTCGCCCGTTTTAGCAGCGGCAGCAAAAGCAAGCGTTGAACATTTAAAATCAAGCAATGTTGAAAGAGAGAAGCAAAAACAGGTTGTTAAAAAAGTAAAAGACTCACTGAGAAATGCAGGAGTGAATTTCATTCAAACAGAAACTCATATAATTCCAATAATAATTGGCGATCCCGAATTGTCCAAAAAAGCGTCAAAATTGTTATTTGATGAGTATGGAGTATATGTTCAACATATAAATTATCCAACAGTTTCAAAGGGAACTGAGCGCTTCCGTATTACCCCTACACCTTATCATACAGATGAAATGATAGAGCATTTAACAGCATCTCTTGTAAAAGTTTTTGAGAAGATCAACATCCCTTTGAATTTGTTTGACCACTAGATGTAACTGAAGGATCATTGACGTACCTGTTCAGGCAATGGCGTCAACTTAAGAGCCTTATTGATATTTTGCGATGTTTGTGATAAAATAATAGCTTAAGGCTTAGAATAAAAATTTATGAGTGAAGCTCAAGGTCCAAATATTGCAGAATGGCAGGCACAGCAGCAGCACCAGGAAGCCGCTAGTGAGAAAAGCGGTTTTGGTCTTGGTCATAGTGACTCTGTTGCAACAATTGTGGATGGAATGAAGTGGATATTCAACTTTCATGAAGGAGCAATTGCTGCTTATGGTAATGTGTTCGAAGGTTTGGTCAGTGGTAGCAGTCTAGTAACTTTATTTGGGAAATCAGGTAATATGTTTGGCATAAAATTTCTTGAAAACCTTGCGGAATATTTTTCAGGTGGAGGTGGAGAAGATATGCCATCAGAAGGAATGGGTATGGACTACGGTGATGAGGGGCATCATCCGGATGATTATCCCCACTCTAACAATGAAATAGCTCAAAGTGCCGATGGTTTGCATGATATGCATGATGCAGGTGATCATCATGGCCAATCTTTTTCACCTGGTCCTTCACCATCTGTTGGTGATGATCATGAGCTTGGTTACTAAATAACTAAGAAGATTTTATTGTAATTAGTGAAAAAAGTTTCAGTTTTAGGATCAACAGGAAGCATTGGAAAAAAGACTGTAGATTTGCTCTCAAAGAGAAAGGAAGAATATCAGGTGGAAGCACTAAGTGCCAATTCTAACTTTGCTCTGCTAGCACAACAGGCAAATCTACTTAATGCAAAATATGCTGCCATTTCTGATGAAAGGTTCTACAAAGATTTAAAAGAAGATCTACTTGGTACAAACGTCAAAGTAGAAGTTGGTGCTCCAGGTCTAGCGAATATTGCTTCTCTACCTGTTGATCTCTCAGTTATTGCAATAGTTGGCATTGCAGGCCTTAAGCCAGTCATGCAGACCATAGAAAGCGGTACTAAAGTTATTGCTCTAGCAAACAAAGAGAGTATTGTTTGCGGTGGTAAGTTACTACTTAAAAAAGCTAAAGAAAAAAACGTACAAATAATCCCTATTGACTCTGAACACAACGCAATTTTTCAAGTTTTGCAAAATGATGATAAATGTGTAGAAAAGATTATACTCACTGCCTCTGGTGGACCATTTTTAAATTATGGCCTTGAACAATTAAAAAATATTACAGTAAATCAGGCTCTAAGTCACCCTACTTGGAACATGGGAAAGAAAATCTCAGTTGATAGTGCAACAATGATGAATAAGGCACTAGAAATAATAGAAGCACATCATTTATTCAATATCAGCCCAAATAAAATTGAAGCAGTAGTTCACCCTGAATCGATAGTACATGGAGTTGTAGTTTATCAGGATGGTTTCAGCTTTGCTGTGCTTGCAGAAACTGACATGGCAATTCCTATTGGATACGCTTTGTCTTGGCCAGAAAGATCGGCTTTAAATCGTAAATTAGATTTAACAAAGCAAGAAAAATTAACCTTTCAAGAACCAGACCACAAACGTTTTCCTGCACTAAAGCTCAGTATGGAAGTGTTAAATTCTTCCTCTCCACACATAAATAGTATTGTTTTCAATGCTGCAAATGAGATAGCTGTTAATGAATTCTTGAAATCACGAATCGGTTTTTTAGAAATAGTAGAGGTAGTAAAATCAACAATAGAAATTTTTGACAAGCACACTGATATTAACTCACTATCTGATATAATAAGCATTAATTTTGAAAGCCGTATTATTGCCAATGAAATTATCAAAAATTTGTGTACAGCTACCGCTTGTTAGCACTGCAGCATTTAGTAACAAAAACTTCTTCTGATGTACCAAAGCTGCATCTAAAGTAGCCCTGCTAATACCTATAGCATGGACCAAGCGGTATTATAGCACGTTTTTCACCATTTGGAAATTCTACATTTGCATTCACAGTAATAAGAACTTCTTTTAACATATTCTCCACTCTAGCCACATCTAAAATGGTACCAATGCTTTGCTGATTATTAATACTTACAGCATGGCTCAGCGGTGCTATAGTATATTTTTTACCATTTGGAAACTCCACACTTGCACCCGCAGTAGTAAGAACTTCTTTTAATATATTTCCCGCTCTAGCTGCATTTAAAATGGCATTAATGCTTTGCTGATTATTAGTACCTATAGCATAGCTAAGCGGTGTTAGAATATGTTTTATACCATGTAGAAACTCCACACTTGCACCCGCAGTAGTAAGAACTTCTTTTAATATATTTCCCGCTCTAGCTGCGTCTAAAATGGCATTAATGCTTCGCTGACTATTAGTACCTATAGCATAGCCAAGCGGTGTTAGAGTATGTTTTATTATACCATTTGGAAACTCTATACTTGTACTTGCAGTAGTAAGAACTTCTTTTAATGCATTCTTTACTCTAGCTGCATCTAAAGTGGCCTGAATACCATATTGACCATTAATACTTATAGCATAGCCAAGCGGTGTTAGAGTATGTTTTTCGCCATTTAGGAATTCTTTAATTATATTCGTAGTAGTAAAAACTTTCAGTAAATCATCTTTTGATACTACCTTCAGAGCGCCCTGATTACCTTTCCTTAACCGTCTATGAAAATTTTGTTGTTCTGCTTTAGACATATAGTTACCTCTATAAAAACTTGAATTAACTACTAATATGTTGCCATGAAAAGTCAACTTTTTTTTCTGAATGTTATATAATTCCAGAGCGTTTTTTTATGATAGGCTTTTAATGATCTAGGATATACTCCTTCGTTAAGGGAGATTGAGCATTTTCAAATATTTCTTGAGTACTTCCGGATTCAACAATCTTGCCGTTGCAGAAAAAAATTATACTGTCAGATAATTTCTTAGCTTGCTTCATTGAATGAGTTACCATAATTATGGTGAACCTCAATTTCAACTCTTGTATAAGATTTTCGATTGCATTGGTTGCCATTGGGTCAAGAGCAGAGCATGGTTCATCCATTAACAAAATAGTTGGCTTTACTGAAATTGCACGAGCAATGCATAATCTTTGTTGCTGGCCACCAGATAAATTGAGTGCACTATCTTGCAATCTATCTTTCAACTCTTCCCATAAACCAACTTTAGTTAAACTACTTTCTACTATTTCATCTAATTTTTGCTTATTTTTCACCATGCCATGCAATTTAGGCCCATAAGCAACATTATCATATATTGACTTTGGAAAAGGATTTGGTTTTTGAAATACCATACCAACTTTTGCTCTGAGCAATACGACATCCATATCACGTGAATATATATTACCCAGTCCATCGATTGCCAGCTCACCGGTCGCTTTACATCCAGGTACGTAATCATTCATACGATTAAAACAACGCAAAAATGTCGATTTACCGCACCCAGAAGGTCCGATAAAAGTTGTGACTTTCTTTTTGCAAATATTCAAATTTATATCGAATAAAACTTGTTTAGAGCCATACCAAAGATTTAAATTTTTAACGAAGGCGTATTTATCGCTCATACTAAATCCTGCATTGAATAAAGTCCTGGTATTTCCTTTTTATTCTCGCACAACCATATTGCTGCTTGAACCGCCCCTCTAGCAAACGTTGTACGATTAATTGCTTTGTGATTTAATTCTATTCGTTCATCGAAATTAACAAACATGACACTGTGATCTCCTATTACTCCACCTCCACGAGATACTGCAAAGCCTATTCCTCCTTTCCCTCTTATATTTGAATTATTATGTGAATATTGATTGAGCTCAAAATCCACTTTTGCAGCGTTAGCAACTGCTTTACCAAACTCTATAGCTGTTCCAGATGGTGAATCCTTTTTTAAATTGTGATGCATTTCCCAAATTTCAACGTCATACTCATTACCTAAAAGCTTGGCAGCTTCTTTTACTAATTTCAGCAACACATTAACTCCAACACTCATATTTGCTGACCATAATATTGGAACTTCAGCAGCATACTCTTTTAAATTGAGACCTTCTATTCCAGTTGTACCACTAACTAGCGGTTTTTTAAATTTCACAGCCGCCTTAAGACAGTCTAGCATACATTCTTTAGTTGTAAAATCTATCACAACATCGGATAACTCAAATACATCATTAATAGAACTTGTAACTTTAATTCCCAAACCAGAGCTATGGCCTACAATAGACCCAACATCTAAGCCTATACACTCACTGCCCAAGCGAGTAACAGCACCTGCTACTTCCACTTTGGTATTCGTAATTAATTCATTGAGTATTTTCTTACCCATTCTGCCTAAGCAGCCTATTACTCCAACTCTAATTTTCATAAAGCTTTTTCACTATATTAGCCTTTTTTTGAAGCTTTGTCATCTTTATAAGCTATAGCATAACTGTATGAATACTGCATTTAGGCCTACCAGATTCCAGTGCCTTGACCACAACTATTGCAATATGGGGTATATTATTAAATTCTTAAAGATCCCCCTGTGAAACATTATGAAGTTAATCTGAATAGAGTTAGATTAATGAGGGAATGTTGAAAATGTTCAAAAAAGCATATGCGTCAAGTTAAGAGAAAATGAGCAAATTTAGTGCACTCAAAGTTGATATTCTTGTTTTTCTGTATTTGTCTTTTAAGGAAATTTTTGACATAGAAAACTGGTCCCAGTATCAGCTACTTAAATGGCAAGATAATAGTGCTAGGATGCAGAAACAAAAAATAGGTTAGGTATTTTCAACTTTTGTTGTATACTCAAGTGAAAATCTGACTTTTACAGATGGATACAGTAAAGTTTGTCTTATTACTGCCAACAATATTACTCATACTAATCGCTGGTGTTTACTTATCGGTTAAATTAAAATGGTTACAGATATTTAGATTACCATACGCCCTTTCACTCCTTGGAGCTAAAAAAGGAGGAAATAAATTTTCTTCTATAGCTGCCCTGTTTACAATCTTAGGAGGAAATTTAGGAGTAGGAAATATTTCAGGAACTGCTGTTGCTCTAAAAACCGGAGGACCGGGCTCTATTTTATGGATGGTAATAATTATTGTTATCACTTCTGTGATAAAATATGTTACTTGTTATCTAAGTATAAAAACCAGAAAGGAAAAAAATGGACGGTTTATAGGTGGCCCTGTAGCCTACATAATTGATGCATTTAACTCTAGCAAAGCTACAATTGTTTTTCTAGTTGTTATGATAATAGCTTCAATAACAGTTGGTAACCTTGTTCAAGTAAATTCTCTATCAATACCACTCAGCATGGTAGATGTACCTGTAGTCATTGGCGGCATTGTAATGGCTATAATATTTTTTATTGTTACAGCTCTCAGTTTAAAAAAAATTAAAATTTTTATATCGGCTATGATACCGATAATGACGGTGAGTTACCTCACACTTTGCGGTATCATATTATTTAAGTTTAGTGAAAATATTCTTCCTTCTCTAAAACTAATAACAAGCACTTTTTTTACAACTAGTAGCTTTAACTCTGGTTTATCTTTGGGTTTGATTTTAGAAATGTTGACTATTATTCAAGTAGGAACTCTGCGAGGTATTTTTGCAACAGATATAGGGCTTGGCCTCGAAGGTATCGTTCACTCTTCAATTGTTCCTAAGAAAAACAATAATAAATTTATCATTGAGCAGAGCCTAATCACAATAATATCGCCTTTTATAGTTGCACTTATAGTGTTCATTACGACAATGGTACTACTTGTCACAGATTCTTGGATTACTGATTTAGAGAGCACTAACATGTGCATATTTGCTTTTAGAAAAGCTATGAATTGGCCCTATATTGACTGTTTAATTATGGCCATAATGTTTTGCTTTGCCTTTACTACTATTTTTACTTGGTTTTTTTGTTCAAAACAAACAATACGTTATGTGTCTATGCATAATAAATACACTAAAATCTGGACTATAGTTTTTACCTTAATCATTCCACTTGGTGCAATCGGTGGAGTTAAGCTACTCTGGGACATCGCTGATATCTCGATTGCTGCTTTGCTATTTATTAACATATTTGCTATACTCAAACTCACTTCTCAAGATCCAGAAGTATTTACTATGAGTAACAAATATTTGAAGTTGCAAAAGAAGCGCTATAGCTAAAGCAATTTAGGCTGAAAAATATGTTTATAGCTAATTATAAGTGATATTTTAAGTTATCATTCCAGCGTCACGGGGGATTGATCCAGATTTTTTTACAAGTCATAGGATGGAGCTATAGCTAGTGTCACCACGTTAGCAATACAACCTCCTTTAATAAAAACTCAACCAATTCTCTTGATAATTATATTAGCTAAGGCTAAAAGGCAGAGGGTTATTAGTGAGGGAAAATATGTATACTCAAAACACACAACAGTATCACGAATTCATTCGAGGATTTTTTACTTTATTTGATGAAATAAAAAAGGAAGACAATCCAATTTATAATTCTAGGGTTGGTTTTAACGCAGTAAAGTTTCTAATAAAGCACTCCACCTGGAATTTGGATGAAGATGAAGACAAAAATGAAGCGTGTAAAGTGATCCTTCAAGAACACAACAAGATAAAAGAAGATAGACAAGGGCTTCAAAGAAAAGCTAAAGAGATATTGAATGAGTATATTTATGGTGATGTTAATGATGGTGTTAAAGAAATTTCAATATACGGTGACCACGCAAGTATCGAATTGAAAAATAATAAAAAAGAGTTTAAAATCAGCGAGTTTTTAAATAGTGATTTTTGTCAGAAGAATGGAATTTCGGGATTTTCAACGTTGCACAGCGATGGAAAGAGCGGAATGCACGGTTTTGTTGCCGAGGAAGGAGGGAAAAAAATAAGGCATTATGTTGTAACTGATGGTTCATATGAAATGACTTTGAATTGGCATGATAAAAATGGAAAGAAATGTACCATCAAAATCAAGATTGATAAAGATGGTGTAGATCTTACTGAACGTAATGGTATTACTGCAGAGGAATTAAAAGCAAACAAAGACGTAAAAATAGGTGGGTTATTCTTATATCAAATACAATTCAGGAAGAAAGGACGAGAACAAGAGAATCAACAATCATCAGAAACTTTTATAGAAAGTAACAGTAAAAATATTGGTGTTCAAACACATCGTACACTAAGCCACAATCAAGATAATAGGCAAGAGGATGAGCGGTATGACAATCCTACATTTGCTACATTTGGACATGCTGTACCTGGAAGCCGAAAACCAGACGGAAAAGAAAGTTTAGAAAACTTTCAGTCCCCTCTTGCAGAGAACTCACAGAGCAAAAGAACTCCACCATCACCACCGCTCAGAACTAGTTCACTACCTAATGATCAGCAAAAAGGTGAGTATCAGCGAACTATTTTATCAGGTGGAAACGGCTACAGATTTCCATCTTCTGATCCTTCAAAAAGTACTATTTTCACCAAGTCTGTGATCCACAATCAAGATAATAGGCAAGAGGATGAACGGTATGACAATCCTATATTTGCTACATTTGGGCATGCTGTACCTGGAAGCCGAAAACCAGATAGAAGTGAGCAAACACCTAATAATCAGCAACAACCTAAAACTCCGCAACAAGAAGGTGGACAGCCGCTTTCTACTACAGCGCTCAATAATAAAAGTGACTCGGGCTATTCATCTCCAACTCATGCCAATCATGGACAATCTAAAGTGGATCCTGAAGATTTAACCCAGAAGCTTGAGGAAGAGAAGTTAAATCACCAAAAGGAAGACAAATCATCGCAAAAGCATGGACAAAATAGTGAGAATCACGATAGTGAAACTCATAAAACATCAAATGAGTCAATTGATGAAAAGTTAAAAAGTGCTCAACCTACTAACCCAGCTGATCAAGTGATGGGTGAGCTAAAAGAAGTATTGGAAAAACCAAATGGAGGATTAACAGAACCAGAACAACAGGTTACTAAAGAAAATATTTCTAAAGATTCATTCTCAGAAAACGTTTTAGAAAAGATAGGAGAAGGTAAACAATATGACACTATACGTAAGTGGCTAAAGGATAAAATTGAAGGTAAAGAAGATAATCAAAACCTGGATGCACTAGAGGGAAAACTATCCAAAAAATATGGTCAAGGTAATATTGTAGAAAAAAGAGAGAACGATGGTGGCAAACCTCTATCTTCGGTGAACATTGATGGAAGTAAGGAGAGTTTGATAGATGTTGAACAAGGTAGTGACACTCGATCACAGAAAAGCTCTCGCAGGAGTGGACAAGAGTCTGAAGAAGGAATTAACGAAGATGTTAAAGAAACTAGTTTTAATACACCAGAGAAAATTCAGTCTGAATTGCAAAAAGACGATTTAGCAGATGTAAAAACAGTGGCAGCTTTTAAAAGTAGAAACGATGAATTTAAGGAAACGTTAAATAGAGAGCTTGAAGCTGAGGAAAAAATTGAAGTAAGTTCTAACAAGGTTCGTAATGAGCCAGTTGGTCAACCTATTGATCCAGCTGGCCAAGTAATGAACGAGTTAAGAGAGGCATTAGGAAAGCCAGGTAAAGGATTAAAAAGACCAGCACGACAAATCGCAAGCACTCTTGTTACAAATTCAAAAAATCCATTCCTGGGACAAATAAAACATGATAAACCTATACATCAATGGTTAGAAAAAACATTAGCAGAACGAGAAAATGCTGACAAAAACTCGCACCACCGCTAATTAGGGACGAAACCAACTAATTGTTATTAAGACTAAAATAATTACTTAGTAAACAATAGGCTTCGTGTAACGGCAATCCGATAACGGAAGAATAGGAGCCGCGTAAGAACAATACGAACATCCCAGCTAGGCCTTGTATATTGCATCCTCCTGCCCTATTTTTCCACTCTTCTGATGCTAAATAGTACTTAATTTCTTGCTCACTGAGACGTTTAAATTTCACTATTGTAACCACAGTTCTAATATGTTGTTTGGATTGATCGGGAGTTAATAGACATACGCTGGTGTATACTCTATGCCTTCTTCCTGATAACAAGCGGATGCATTTTTCTGCTTGCTCAACGTTTTCAGCTTTGAACAATATCCTTCTACCACAAGCAACAACTGTATCAACACCAAGCACAAAATAACTTGGATTTGAGCTTTGTATTCCCTCAGCTTTACTTTTTGCCATACGGATTGAATAATCCTTTGGAAGTTCCTTCTTCAAAGGAGTTTCATCTATGTTTGCTGGCAGAATTAAACCTGGTTTAATATTTACTTGCTTTAGTAAAGCTATACGCCTTTCCGATGATGAAGCGAGAATAAGATTATTTAGAGATCGTTCTGTCACTTGTACCTTTAAGCCTTCTAATTATCCTACCCTTTCTCGCATTTCTATCATAAACACTCATCTCAACTAATACTCTATCGCCTATAATTATGCGTATTTTACTTCTTCTTACTCTCCCTGATACATGACAGATAACCTCACGTTCATTGTCCAACTTCACTCTAAATTCTGCTGCAGGTAGTAAAGCAGTTACTGCCCCTTCTACTTCAAAAATTGTTTTTGATTTATCGTCTTTTATCATTGTCGTATTATAATTTAATAATCTTTTTCAGTCTACTATAGATTTTAAACTATTATCAATACAAGAGATTTTTATATTCTACTTGAGCATTGCTCTTGCAACTTAACCCCAATCATCTCCACATAATGCAAGAGGAAAGCGAGCTACCTACGTTTCTACTCTCTGCCACCTTCTCAATAGAACTTATAGAACTTATGTTAGAAGATAAATCATTATCACAATTTTCCTCATCGCTACCATATCCGCCATCAAAGCTTAAAGATCTGCGTAATGTTGTCTTTTCTTTCAGTGGAACATAAGACTCATTATCAGGCTCACTAGAAACGCCCCCTTTTAGAATATAAAATTGATCGTTGAGGCTCCTTTGTCCATCAGCACGAATTTTTTCTTTTAGTCTATCAAGCATTTCTATAATGTGATCATCATTGCACTCATTATCTTCATCTTTAGTGAGTTCAAGTATATCTTCTGGAAATTCCTCGTACTCGTTTTCTGACTCTTCAATGTCGAACTTTAGTCTCTCTTCTTCAAGTTCATCTTTCAAATTGCTACCCTGCCTCTCTAACCTTACAATTGTTTGATTAGTTTCTGCTTCTATTTCTTGCTTTAATTCAACATTTTCTTTAGATAGCATTTGATTATCTGGAATCAATTCATTCATTCGTTGTGAGTTAGTTTCTGCTTGAGTTCCGATTTGTTGTGAAGCAATTTCTAGTTGAGTTTTAGTGTGCTGTAAATTGACTTCTGATTGAATTGATGCATTGCTATTAATAGAAGGAAGGCTATTATCAGCATCAACTTTATGATCTAATTTCCCCTCTGGTTCCTTACCTTGATAGGCCACTATAGATTCATTGTGAAAATTAATAGGTACAACATCAGTATCCTTATCCTTTTCTAGTGATTGCATTACAGCATCATATAAGGAGAGACCTTGAATATATAATTCATCGTTTTGCTTTATTAATTCTAGGATCTCCTTTGATGACACAAAATCTTCACCATTAAATTTTAGTACTTCAGTTATGCCATCACTACTCACATTCATAATCATGGTACACATTCCGAATCCATCCTTTACAGACCAAGTGCTTGTCATTTCATAACATGCGCCTTCTTTAAACTCATAATATCTTTCCTTATCTTTTTGATGAGCGTGTATTTCATGTTTTTTATTGCAATAGATATTCAGTTCTTTAATATCTTTCTCTTGCTGTAAAACTTCACTAATCTTTGTTGGCTCACTCTTATCGTAATTAATAAGGTTAATATTCAAAACTCTATGATCGTTACCAGTTTCTGTGTAATAAGCTTGAAGCTCTACGTCTTTCCTCTCAAAATATTTACTTGCAGCTTTTTTTCCCTGCTCTGCCAATTCTATGCATTTATTTATATCTTCCTCAAAGCTCTTATTAGCAGACTCTGTTACTGCTTTATCTATGTACGTTTGTTTGAAATCTCTATCGTTTATTAAGTCATAAAAACTCCACTCATCCCCAAAAGCCCTCTGCACGTAAGTGAAATTCTTTTTTTCCTTTAGTTTTCTTAAGAGCCACACTTTTTCTTTAAGATTTTTCAGTTGAAGGCTTATCCTTGCCTTTACACTAGAGTTTTTTGCAGGAATACTCGCTTCTTCTAATTCTTTAAACAATTTATTATCTTTTATAATTGAGTAGCAAAACTTCACAATAGCAGAATTTGCAAACAAAGGATCTTTTTTTATACCTTCATCAAGAATTTCTTTAAAATGTGCAAATTGAGGTAGAACATAAAAATTGATTATTTCTTTTTCTGATCTCGTTTTATTAGCATGAGAGATATTATCTAATTGTGAATATAACTCTTTGAATGTATGGTAGATAAGTGTAGAGTAATAAACTTCCCTATTCAGTGAAGTTGGTCCTATACAAAAATGCTTTTCAAATTGATCACCTATTTTTCCTGCCTCTACTGCTTTATCTCCCTTAGTCAAACCTGCAATCATAATATATCTCCTTCAACTATATTTATATTATAATAATCAACATATATTTAAGAAAAATCACACTGCTCACTGTATTTTTACACTGCTACTTTGCATAATAGATTGTTTGAAGTCACACAAGTATCATTTTTTATTAGATAAAAGTTAACAAGACATCTTCATAGATTTTTAAGCTTAATAACATCCTCTCTTTTTGGGCTAGTTGAAATTAGATGAATTGGTACACCTATTAATTTTTCTAACCTGTCTATATATTTTATTAAATTGATAGGTAATGCTTCAATCGACCTTTTACCTTGAGTATTTTCTTTCCAGCCAGGAAACTCTTCATATATCGGCTCTAATTCCTCTTGTATTGAATGTGATGCGGGTAAATAATCATACATTTTTCCACTATACTTGTAACTAGTGCATATTTTAATTGTATCAAAAGAATCAAGAACATCTAATTTGGTTAATACAATGCTTGAAACTCCAGAGAGTTGAACAGCCTGGCACACTAAAACTGCATCAAACCATCCGCAGCGCCTTCTTCTATTGCTTACTGTTCCAAGTTCCTTGCCTATAGAAAATAAGCTATCTCCAATTTCGTTATTTTGTTCAGTAGGAAATGGACCATTACCCACTCTTGTTGTATACGCTTTTGCTACACCAATAATGTGAGCATTGGAGGATAATCCTGAGCCTGTTATCGCTTGCGATGCTACAGTATTACTTGAAGTAACAAAAGGGTAAGTTCCGTGGTCAATATCTAAAAATGTGCCTTGAGCACCTTCAAATATTATTTTCTTGCCTTCTTTCATAAAATCATTTAGCACCTTCCACACAGGTTTTTTATATGAAAGAATTTTTCCTGAAATCTGTCGAATTTCCTTTAATATTTCTTCTTTTTCAACTACCTGATATTCAAAGCCTTTTCTGATAGCATTGTGGTAATTCAAAAGAGTATCCACTCTTTTATTGAGCTCGTCTGCGTTTTCTAAGTCACAAAGGCGTATAGCTCTCCTGCCAACTTTATCTTCATAACATGGCCCTATCCCTTTGTTTGTTGTGCCAATTTTGCAATTTCCGTTTAAATCTTCAAACAGCTTTTCCTTATCTTTATGTACACTGAGTATTAATGGGCAGCTTTCAGATATCATCAAATTATTATGATTTATGTCTACCCCTTTAACTTTCAATGATTCTATTTCTGAGATTAGAGCTTGTGAATCGAGAGCAACGCCATTTCCTATGATAGATATTTTGCCTGACCTCAGAACAGCAGAGGGCAGTAAATTTAATTTATAAACCTCATCATCTACTACTATAGTGTGACCTGCATTATTTCCTCCCTGAAATCTCACAACCACATCTGCATTCTCAGAAAGATAATCTACTATTTTACCCTTGCCTTCGTCACCCCATTGCAGACCAACAATTACAATATTATTCATCACTATTTTCTAGATTAATACGTAAATATTAATGCAGCATGTTACAAATGGAAAGAGAAATCTGCGCCTTTCCTGCACCTCTTAAATAAAGAAATATACTGTCGATTTTCTTAATATATTACCAAATTATTCATCATTATATGATACAACTTACAACATATTTACAGTAAGGTGTTATTTATGAAAGAGGCAAAAGGAAAAAATAATAAGAGTCCAGTAGTTAGATTAAAGGCCACAGCTAAAGAGTTCAATTTTAGTAAATTAAGAGCAGATCAAGATAATGAATTAGCAAATTCTGGTGAAACAATGTTCTTAGATTTTCAAAGGATGAATTTTATTATTAACGGAAAAGAAATAGATAAAAATCTTATTATTGCATTTAAGGAAGGAGCTAAAGATTATAAAAATGAGATTTTTAACCGTGATAATTTTGATAATCTCTCTGAAGAAGGTAAAGCTTTTATGGAACCAGCACTTAAGGAACTTGATCAAGATAGACTATCTGAAGTTTGGGAAAATCATTGTAATAGCCCTACAGTTGCTGATGAGAAAAAAATTGATGAATATAGAAAGGAATTTGAGAGATTTTATAACGCAGGGAGAAGCTCTTATCATCTATTCTCCAAAAAAGATTACCGTGCATTAGCAAAGGAAATTTTCAAGAAAATGTTTAGATACGCTGAGGCAGAAGTTCCAAGTGATGCTATTTTAGAAGAGTTAGTCACCAATTGTAATCAAGCAGGGTATGGAGCTGGTATATTTAATGAATCTCATGCCGCACTCAGTAGTTGTAACTTAACTCCACACAGTCCTAAAAAAGCGCTAAACATTTACTGTACTGACCACAACTGCATAAAAGTGAAGTCTGATATGGCAATGCCTATAACTACGTTTGATAATCCAGAAGAGAAAATATGTGACCTATCTAGCTCATTAGAATTCACACTTGAATCTCGAGATGGCAAAGATGTTATAACATATAAAGAAGGTAAATTGTCACTTACTATTCCTGAAGAGTTGAAAAACTATAAAGATAATGGCAAGAGCTTGTTTGATATTATTAAAGAATATTTTGAGACATTCTGTGCAAAATTAGGATTTAAACATGAGACAAAAATACAAATAGAGCATGACTTAGGTACTCAAATCAAAGTAAGTAACTATTTGGATGGTACGATATCAACCACAGGATCAGATGCAAATGAAGAATTTATCAATCTTTTAAGGAAAAATCTCAGAGGGAGGTTATTGGGATCAGGAGTTGCTCTAGAAGATGTTAATGATTTTGTTGCAATCAAGGTGTCTACCGCTATGGATCTATTGAGTGATTATGCTAAATTGGAAGATAATAAAGAAAACAGAGAGTTATTAATAAGTGAAGTAGCAGATAATTTAGGGATTTCATCTCAAGATAAAGAAGCATCAGGAGTAATAGGCTCTTTACCTTCTTTGATAAAAGGTCAGGTTAATCATAATCAAGTGCAGTGTGTCGTAAATATTTTTACCAATTTAATTATTGAAGGGAAAAGCGAAATATACGAAAAAAAAGGTGCGGTTAATGCAATTCATCAGAAGGTAGATAAGGCAATTGTTGAACAAGATATAGGAAATGATAACTGGACAGATAAAATAAAAAAACAAAGATTATCTATGGAATCACATGAACATTTACATTAAAGGATACTGTGTACAGATAGGCTCCTTAAATGGGAGTGTAAAATAAACCATAGGCGTCAAGTTAAGAGATTGTGAGCGAATTCAGGGAAGTTAGGTAGATACTCTAGTTTTTCTGTACTTATCTTTTAATGAAAATCGTGACCAAGTTATGTTTAAGAAAAATTTTCAAACTATTAACTTTATTCTTTAGTGCTAAAAATAACTCTCTAACCCGTCTTTTTAGCTCAATAAATGCCTTTGTTAAACTGTATTCTTTTTCACTTCTGTGCAACCAACTATGCCGTGAAATATAAGAATTGCGCACAATTTAGCATATAGTTCACATAATACTCTGCACGGTAGCTTATCAAGTCTGATATGGCTTTTATACAATTTAAATAATTTGCCACCTTACTCTATTGCTCAGCACTAATTTTATTTTCTGGAACATTAGTATTGACCAGTTTAACAATTCTTGTAGAGGATGTATATCCTTGCGATCTCGCTAATCTATTAGCTTTCCTTCTTCTGGCCATATTCAGTTAGTTTCTGACATATAATTCTTACTCTAATTTTTGCTTCTTTTCCTAACAATACCTCGTTTTCTAAAAATCTCTTTGCAAGATATTTTTAAAGAGAACCACAGATTCATTCTTTTCATAAATTCCACTGCTTCTTCAGTAAATCTAAAATCTCAATTATAAACCTTGTTGTAATTGAGATTTTGTCTGCTTTTTCATTAAAGAATTCATTAAGGTCTTTTTATAAGCAAGCTATATTGCAAGTTCTCTCATTCATATATCCAGGAAAACTTATACCTTATTATTTTCCTTCACTCTTTACTTACACTTTTCCTTAATTTGACTCCTATGCTTTTTTAAACATTCCCGAATGGCTGTTTAGTTTTTTTGTTAATCTTTTTTACCATGCTGTCAATCATATGCTTTATCCCTTGATATACGGAGTATATACTTTCATCGCTACGCATATAAGCAGAACAGGAAAATACATTATGTTCTTCGTCTTCTATTGATAACCCTGTATCGCACTTTATGTGTTCACCACCAAGCTTCTCTATCAACTGTTCTCTGTCATCTCCTATAGTGACCTTAACCTTACTTTCTTCTTTACCTATCTTGCTATTTAAAATTGAAACAATGATGGCTGGAGATATGCATATCGCTCCTATCGGCTTTTTTGTAACAAAAAATTCTGAAACTAATCTTTCAAATTCAGGCATTACTGTTACCATGTCTTTATTTTCAGCTAAGTCAGACAAATTTTTTGCAACCCCGTATCCACCAGGTACGACTAGCATGTCAAAATTTTCAGCTTTGGCTTCCTTTAAGTCATATATTTCGCCTCTTGCGATTCTTGCTGCTTCTACAAGTACATTCCTTTTTTCTTTTGTTGCCTCTTTTGTTTTATGATTCATAACTTGTGTGATATTGATATCAGGTGCAAAGCATTTAACATTCACTTCCTGCTGATCAAGCACAAGCAGACTTAAAACCGCTTCTCTTACCTCTGCACCGTCAAGGTGACCACACCCTGATAAAACCACAGCAGCTTTTAATTTTTTTTCACCCATAAAGTACCTTAATTTCATGTAATCTAGATATTTTAATACAAATTCTATATTTGGTAAAGAGGTTATTATATTAATTATCTCATATCTATTATAATATAATTAATAATTAGTATATATAATTAGGCATATTTATAGTTGATAAAGTTGAATATGGCACCTACAAACAGTACGTTTTTTGACATTGACTACCCAAAACTAAGAAAAACTATTTTAGATACAATAGAAAGCATTGCACAATCTCCACAGGAAGAAAAAGGGAAGTTGTTTGAAGCCCTATCAAAACAAGTTGAAACAATGAATCTCGAAGGTTTAAGTTTAGCGATTAATGACCAAGGCTTGCAAAAGGAGGTAAATAAAGAATTTTTTATAAAATTCATTGAAAAAGCGCTTGAAAATTTAAAACCTGAAGATATCAAGCCAGAAATCATAGAGAAAGTATTACAATCCGTTGAGCATGAAGCAATAAGTAATGTTATAAATAATAATAAAGGTCCGCTGGACAATCTAGTCAATTATTTTAAATCAGCATCTGCAAATAAAAAAATTGGAATAGCTTCTACCGGAATAGTATTGGGAGTAGCATTTTCTCCGCTTATTGTACTTGCTACATTAATAGCGCTTGTAGCTATTGGAGCACGTTATGTAGGAATAGGTATAGGAAAGGCAGGGGAAAAAATAAAAGAAGGAGCGATTGAGGCAGGAAAAGCAGTGAAAAGTTCAAGTAAGGATGTAATAGATAAATTACCTAAAGTTCAAGCAAGAGAGAATAACTTTAGTAGATTAAAAACAAACGTGCTTGAAGCTATTGCAAACATTAGTCTTAAAGATAGTACAGACGTTAACATTAAAGAAGACCTTGCTGATAGGAAAAAAATATTAGAAATGCTTCAAAATGAAGGGCAGCGATCTGCTATACAAGAGTTAGTAAAGAATGGAACCATTGAAAATTTTTCAGAAGATGACATGAGCAGACTTATGAACAAAGGTCTTAGTACTCATGTAGCAGATATGGAAAGATCTAAAGACACGGAAGAATCTAAAAAGAAAGGATTTCACATTCTTATGGATGAATTTCAATCTGCAATTATGGCAATTGGTAGTGACATAAAAGAGGTAAAACAAAAAGTTAATGAGAAAGCTCAGGAAATAAAGCCAGATTCTCAATTGGGTAGTTCAAGTGCTGAACGAGTGAGTGAAGAAGAAATCACAGGACCGAGTTGATGCATTTGAGGAGCATTTTGACGCAAAAATTACTATTAGAAAGGGGAGTGTTAAATAAACCATACGCGTCAAGTTAAGGAAAAGTGGCATAAGAAAGAAGAGAAGCGGTAAAAATTATTTTAGACATTAAACGATAAAATTAGTAATTTATAGACTCTTTAAAAAAAATTATCTTATTTTAGATCAAGATTTCTTAAAAAATAAATATAACAAATAAACCTTAAATAGTTGCTATATTGGGTGTACTCTCTTAACTTGACGCCTATGGTTACTAAAATTGTCCTATGTAAAAATGAAATTCTTGCATTTCGTTTAATTAGCTTTGATAAGGTAGTCAGTAAAATCCCGTATAGCATGAGCCTTACATTTAAACTCATTTCTAGCCAATAACCGTTCTCTCCAAGAAGGCTTACCCATTGTCCAAGAGCAATCAATGCAAAACACCAAATTAATTTGGATTTTAGTAAAATACCTAATATTACATATAGTATGCATGAAATTAAGGTCACATTAAGAAAATACCTACCTATAATATCAGGCTTAATCTCATTTCCATATAGTGCAGCAAAAAATATCAGAATTGTACAAGGGGTAAACAAAACCCCTAAAAAAGCAATCCGTTATTGCTATAAAATTTTTCTGGCCACTTTATTTTACTATAGGCTCCAGATGCATAAAATAGGATATCCAATGCTGCTACAATGAAGCTCACCATCATTTTATTATTTTCAAAGTACTTTATTAGCCCTTCTATAAAGCCAGTAGATGCAATAATAAGGAAAAGTATCGCGAAAGGGATAATAAAGATAGTAAACTTTTCTCAATCAAAACCAATGACCTTTAGGCTACTGTTTAATTCATCACACTGCTTTGTACTAATTAGATTTTCTCCTTTCCAAAAATTCAATGCTTCTTTTATTACAGATACATTGTGTCTATAAACTTTCATTATAAATTTCTCTTAAATAATTATTAGAATTTTATTAGATTTACCAGCTCTTTTACTGCATTCACAGATTTATTGAACATCTCTTGTTCACTATCATTCATTTTAACTTCTAGAACTTTTTCAATTCCATTTTTGCCAATAATAGCAGGGACACCAATAAACAAATCTTTCACGCCATATTCACCATTAAGATAAACAGCACATGGTAATATACGCCTTTTGTCTTTTAAGTATGATTCTAGCATACATATGGCTGAAGATGCAGGAGCATAGTATGCGGATCCAGATTTGAGTAAATCAACTATTTCTTTTCCACCGTTGCGTGTACGCTCAACTATCTCATCAACTTTTTTCTGTGTGATGAGACCCATATTAATAATTTGGATAAGTGGAATGCCAGCAATGGAGGCACAGTTGATTAGTGGTACCATAGTGTCACCATGTCCTCCAAGCACAAAAGCAGATACATCTTCAATAGAAATATTTAACTCACTTGCAAGAAAATAACGAAAACGAGCAGAATCAAGCACTCCTGCCATACCAACAATCATATTAGTTGGCAGATTTGAAGATTTGTGTACCACTGAAACCATAGCATCCAAAGGGTTGGTAACCACTATTACAAATGCGTTTGGAGAATGTTTTTTAATATTTTCTCCAACCTCTTTCATTACTGTAGCATTAGTTTGCAGAAGGTCATCCCTGCTCATTCCAGGTTTTCTAGCAATGCCTGCTGTTATTATAATTGCGTCAGAGTTTTTTATATCTTCATACCTATTTGTACCAATAATATTGACATTAAACCCATCAATAGGAGATGATTCTGCAATATCAAGCGCTTTACCTTGTGGTATTCCATTGCTGATATCAAGCAAAACAACATCTCCTAGCTCTCTTAGTGCAATAATATGGGCAAGCGTTCCACCGATATTTCCTGCGCCAATCAAAGATATTTTTTTTCTTTGTGCTGTCATTTTCTACTCCTTTGTATTTACTTTTGTATCTTTACCTTCCCAAGGGGATAAGCTATCAAACATACGAAAATCTTGCGGTAAATCTATAGGATTATATACAATCTTTTTTGCCTCTATATCATATCTTACTTCCTCATAACCAGTGAGAGGGAAATCTTTTAACATTGGATGACCTTTGAATCCATAGTCCGTTAAAATCCTACGTAAGTCTAGGTGACCCAAAAACTTTATTCCATACATATCAAACACTTCGCGTTCAAACCACGAAGCCGTACTAAATATCTTCGCTACGCTTGTAGGCATATCACTCTCATATAACTTAAGCTTTATATGTATTCTAGTGTTATACACAATGCTGAGCAAATTGTATATTAGCTCAAAACGCTTCTCTCTATTTGGGTAATCAACCCCAAAAATATCAACTAATAACTCAAACCTGCATTTTTCATCATCACGTAGAAAAGATAGGTGCTTTTCAATTTCATCTAAAGTTGAATATATTACAATAGTACCGTCGTCCTTTTGAATACACTCGCATTTAAGCTTTTTTTGCATATACTTTGCAGTTTTATCCATGCTTTATACTTTGAGTTCGTTTTATTTTGTTTTGTAGGCATAGCATTCCATATAGCAACGCTTCAGCGGTTGGTGGGCATCCAGGAACGTACACATCAACTGGTACGATCCTATCGCAACCGCGAACTACTGAATAAGAGTAATGGTAATAACCACCACCATTTGCACAACTTCCCATAGAAATAACATACTTCGGGTCTGCCATTTGATCATAAACCTTGCGCAATGCTGCTGCCATTTTATTAGTTAGTGTGCCAGCAACAATCATCACATCTGATTGACGTGGGCTTGCACGAAACATTATGCCATATCTATCAAGATCATAACGGCTGGATGCAGTATGCATCATCTCAACTGCGCAACATGCAAGACCAAATGTCATTGGCCACAATGAACCAGACCTTGCCCAATTCATTACGTAATCTGTTAAATCACCAAATTTAGTGACAAGAAACCCTTCTTTTTTATAATGACTCCAATCATCGTTAGATAGAACTTGACCTGTCATAAACTTACTCCCATTCTAATGCACCTTTACACCACTCATAGATAAAGCCTATAGTGAGTATTGCAAGAAATATCATCATAGACCAAAATCCACAATAGCTTATTTTAGATAAAGAAACAGCCCAAGGGAAAAGAAAAGCAATTTCTAAATCGAATATTATGAACAATATTGAAACTAAGTAAAATTTTATGTCGAAACTTTTTCTTGCTCTTGATAAAGGATTAAAGCCACACTCATATGTAGAAAGTTTTTCGCCATCTGGGTTACTGACTGCAAGGAACATAGGTAATACACCTAAAGTAAAAGATACTACAATTGATACGCAGATAAAGATTACTATGGTTAAATATTCGCTCATTTAACAAAACATATAACACTATGAATTTACATGCTTTCCTAACTTTTTACCACCTAAAATATGCACGTGAAAGTGTGGTACAACTTGTTCTCCGTTTTCACCGTAGTTAGTAACTAATCTATATCCTGTTTTTTCTAAATTGTATTTATGTGTTATTTCTCTTACAGCTTGAAAGAAGCTTACTATTTTCTCCGCAGAAGCTTTTAAAATAAAATCATCATATGAAGTATATTGACTTTTTGGTATAACTAAAATGTGAACTGGCGCGTCAGGGTACTTATCACAAAAAGCCAGTACACTCTCATTTTCATATACCTTCTCGCAAGGTAATTCGCCTCTTAATATTTGAGCAAAGATGTTAGCATCATCATAAGCTGTACTACCCATACTTTATTAAATTCCTGGCCCTCTCCTATTTTGCTTATGATTTGGTGTAGAAGGTGAGCTTATTGCTGCTTCGCTAGAAGCATCTTCAAGACTTGAAACGTCTTTTAGCTGTATATCTTGTCCACGCAAAACTGACCCACAGTCCATTTGGTGTTTTTTTGAAAACGTTTCTATTCTATTTGCTCTTCTTGCAGCAATAACTTCTGGTTGTAAATGATACATATCTCCAGGAACGGTTAGGCTGTGATATCTCTCCTCCATTTTAACTTCATTCGTCCTATTCCTCATAACTCATAACCTCCAATATTTTCATGTTTATCAACTTTACTCCGCCAACTATTTAAAAACTCCTCTGATGACTTTTTTACAGTCATGGAACTTGCAACTTCTGATGAACGCTGCTTTTGATTATTATATCCATTATACAACTTTTCTGCAATACCATACAGCAACTTTGGATCTGTATGAATTTTAAATTCTCCGCCAGTAATTTTTGCCAAGTTTTTGAGATCACAATCAACCTTATTATAAATTTCTTCAAGAGCGCACTTTTTTATTGCTTTTTCATCCATACCTGGATTTTTATCTTTTATTTCTTGAATAATCCCCTCAACATCAACTTCAATTACAATTTTGTTCTCTTCTTTAAAAATATTTATATTCGGCAGTTCTTTCTTTATTTCACCTAATTGCTCTGAACTTAAGTAAGGTACATCCCCCGTTAAAGTTCTTGACGCTAAAAAAGCTACCTTCCCTGTCCCTTTCTTTTGCTCTGTTATTTGTACACCAAGATCCTTACTAGCTTGTGTGGTTTCTATAAGTGGATCATACTCTTCAAGTGGGTTGCCAATAATAGAACGCCCGCCATTTTTTATGTCGTGCCGCATTTCATCCCAGGACTTAAACCAATTCTTTGGCCATATAGGGTATACTGCACCCTTGACTAGGATTTTTATACCTCTACCCAGAAAACTTCCTACTCTCGAAGCCACATTACCAACTTTAGCTAATATAGAGGTAGATTTTTCATTTTCTCCTGTTAACATACATACCTCCAAGGCACTTCCTACAACCAGACCCTACACCATATCTAATTATAGACAAAAATATTTAAACTTATATATCCATTATAAGATGAAATTATGGAGATTGCAACCATTATTTGCACATTGTCTAAAACATGTAGTATTTTTGCTACTTTTATTGTTCAATTTATTATAAAGAATACTCTCTAAATTATGGTTAAATGGAACACAAATAATATCATTGATGCAACTGGCGGAAGAGACATAAATGGTTGTAATTGGATACATAACTTAAATATTTCAGCGGACACAAGAAGCATAAAAAAAGGTGATTTATTTATTGCACTCAAGGGAAGGAATTTTGATGGCCATAATTTTTTGCATGAAGCGTTTTTAAAAGGAGCTGCTGCTGCGGTAGTAAGTGAAGATAAATATAGAAATTTTCCTCTAATTGTTGTGCAAGATACTCTAAAAGCTTTGCATAATATTGCATCATATTACATTAGAAATGTTCTTGTTAATGCTAAAGTTATCACAATCACAGGTAGTGTCGGGAAAACCACTACAAAGGACATGCTGCACACTGTTTTATCGCAATATGGAGTGTCTCATGCAAACGAAGGTAACTTGAATAATAATATAGGATTGCCTTTTACGATTCTAAAAGCCCCAAAAAACTGCCAGTACTTAATCCTTGAAATGGGAATGAATAGAGCTGGTGAAATAAAAGAGTTATCGAAGATTAGCAATCCGGATATTGCAGTTATTACCAATATCGAACCTGCACATGTTGAAAATTTTTCATCACTATTTGACGTTGCACAAGCGAAGTTAGAAATTCTGTATGGTACGAAAAATAACGGTACTTTGGTCTTGAACAGAGATAATAAATACTATGATTATCTCTCATCATGCGCCAATAGAAATGTAATAAGCCTCGGTAAAGATAAAAATGCTGAAGTTTGCTTATTAGACATAATAAGAAACGATGACAGGTTAAATTTAAAAATAAGACTAAATAATAATCAAACTATAAACTGTAATTTACGTGTGCAAGGTGAGCATTTTGCTTATTCGCTACTTGCTGTTGCAGCAGTTGTGCAAAGCCTCAGACTTGATTTATCAAAATTACCACTTGCACTTAAGAATTTTAGTGTAGCGAAAGGTAGAGGCAATATTCATAAGGTCAAATACAATAGAAAATATATACATTTAATTGATGACTCCTATAACGCCAGCCCTGCTTCGATGAAAACTGCAATAAAAACTTTGAGTACATATTCTAATCAGAGAAAAGTAGCTTTGCTTGGTGATATGTTGGAACTTGGTGATAAAAGCATAGAATTTCATACAGATTTGGTTAAGATTGTCACAGAAAATAATATAGATAAAATTTATACAGTTGGTAAATTTATGTTAGAATTGCATGAGCTTTTGCCAGATAATATAAGAGGCACGCATTTTAATGATTCTAATCAATTGAAAAGTGATTTAGCTAACATTATTCAGAATAATGACGCAATTCTAGTTAAAGGCTCACGAGAAATGAAAATGGATCTTATTGTACGGGAATTCATAATAGAATATTAAGCAAAATCATTGTACTAATTTACAGTAACAAATTATTAGGAACTTTAATCGTGACAAAACGTGTAATTATTTTTGGTGGAACGGGGTTTATAGGAAAACACATCGTAAGACGCTTGGCAGCGGCGGGGTATTTAATAAGAATATTTACTCGTGATCAGGAAAAAGCTGCTTGTCTAAAGTTATGTGGCAACTTAGGGCAAATATCAATACTTGAAGGAGATTTTTTTAATGAAAAATCAATTTTAGAAAGTATGGAGGGGTGTGATGTTGTTATAAACTTAGTGGGAATATTATACGAAACAAAAAAGCACGATTTCTATACCGTTCATGTTGGAATAGCTGAAAAAATAGCCAGAGCTGCACAAATAAAAAATGTATCTATGATGATACATTTTTCTGCTATGGGAATAGAAAATAGTAAGCTGTCAAAATATGCCAAAAGTAAACTGAAAGGTGAAAAAGCTGTAACTTCAGCGTTTCAAGGAGCAATAATAATTAAGCCCAGTCTTGTATTTGGTAAAGAAGATAATTTCTTTAATAAATTTGCAAGATTAGCAACAATTCTTCCTTTTTTGCCGTTGATCGGTAGTGGAATAACTAAGTTCCAGCCGATATGTGTAACAAACTTAGCTGAAGTGGTACATCGTATTATCAGCTTTAATAAGCAAGATAAAAAAATTTATAATATAGGTGGACCAAAAGTTTACTCTTTTAAAAGCTTGTCAAAGTTTATTCTAAATGTTACTAACAGAAAGTGTTTACTGATCAATGTATCTTTTCCAATGGCAAGATTGATAGCCTTCTTCTTAGAAAGTAAAGTTGTTTCTGTGCTGTTAAAACCCATAACCGGAGATGCAAGCCCTACACTTACTCGAGATCAGGTGAAAGTTATGATGAGTAGTTCAATCGAAAAGTCAGATGACCTTGAAATAATGAAAATTCGACCATTAGCAATTGAAAATGTGGTGCCAGAGTACTTGAAGATTTATAGAAAGTATTGATAGAAGAATGTGCCCGGTAGGATTCGAACCTACGACCCACAGCTTAGAAGGCTGTTGCTCTATCCAACTGAGCTACGGGCACACAGCATATATAAAATGCTTCTTAGTACACGTGAAGTCAAGTATTTCTTGTGAATATGATGTTTGTAATAATATCTCAAAACTTTGTCAGTACAGCATGTAATGCTGAAACTTAAAAAAAAGAAGCTTGAGTGACATGCAGGAAGTCTAATAGCGCAGCAACACAGAACCCCAGGTGAGACCTGCACCTATCGAAATCAGCAGTACCAGATTTCCTGATTTTATTTTTAATTCTTGTATTGCGTAGTCTAAGGCTAGTGGAATTGACGCTGCTGAGGTATTTGCATGCTTATCAACGGTATTAATCACTTTCTCTATAGGAAAATCTAATTTCTTTACTACTGCTTCAATAATACGAATGTTTGCTTGATGGGGAATTAACCAGTCAATATCAGTGATTTTTAAATTGTTGCATTTCAGAGTTTCCTCTACTGAGGCTGTTAACTTATCCACTGCATGTTTAAACACTTCTCTTCCATTCATGCATATTTTTCCAGAATCACCAATAGAGGATGTTCCTTCGTTTGTACATAATATGTCCACATTGCCATCAGAGTGTAAGTTTGTTGATATAATGCCGTTGTTACCCATTTTTGATTTTATTATCACCGCTCCAGCACCATCACCAAAGAGTACACAAGTTGACCTATCTCCCCAATCAACAATCCTAGACATTATTTCAGCACCAATAACAAGCGCGTATTTAATTCTGTTGTTAGATTTTATGAGAGAATCAGCAACTGTAACTGCATATATAAAACCAGAGCATGCTGCTTGCACGTCAAAAGAAAATGCGTTTTTACATTTTAATTTATTCTGCACAATAGTTGCACAGCTAGGAAAAGTTTTGTCAGGTGTTGTTGTGGCAATTATGATTAAATCAATTTCATCTACTGAAATTTTAGCTTTTTCTATAGCATTTCTTGCTGCATTTACAGCTAAGTCTGATGTTAATTCTCCTTCATCTGCTATATGTCTTTGAACTATTCCTGTTCTCTGCCTTATCCATTCATCGTTTGTCTCAACTATCAATGCAATTTCGTTATTACTCAACGTTTTTTTTGGTAGGTAAGATCCAGTGCTCAATATAAGGTTCTTATTTAATCTCACTAATCATCCTCTGGTTTAAATTTTCATTAATTGCGTTTACTGCGAATTTTATAGCATGAGCAAAAGAAATAGCATCAGAATTTCCATGGCTTTTAATAACGATACCATTTAACCCTAAAAACATAGCTCCACTTCTAATTTTTGGATTAAAACGCTCTAAAGCTTTATTTAGCTTGGGCTTCAACAATATGCCAAGAAGCATTTTTGTCATCCATGAGTTAAATACTTCCTGTTTTATTAGACTGATAAAAGTACCAGCAGTTGCCTCAGCTGTTTTGAGCATTACATTACCAACAAAACCATCAGCAACAATTACATCTATATTACCCTCTAAAAATTCACTTGCCTCTATATATCCTTTGAAGTTAATACTTTGAGCATTGCTGAGTAACTTAAAAGCTTCTTGCACTGAGTCAGTGCCTTTAACTTCTTCTGTACCAATATTTAGCAAAGCGACTTTAGGATTTTCAACTTTTAATGCTATTTTTGCAAATATACTTCCCATTAATGCAAATTGAAATAATGAGTCAGCATTACAGTCAACATTTGCACCAAGATCAAGCAACGCAAAACTTTTTGTTTTAGTTGGACAGACAGATACAATAGCAGGGCGATAGATATTTGGTAATGTTCCTAGAATAAGTCTAGAGATTGCCATCAATGCTCCAGTGTTGCCTGAAGACACCACTCCGAAAGCCTTACCTTCTTTCACTGCGCCAATTGCAGCCTTCATACTTGAATCTTTGCGATATCTCAGTGCAAAAGAGGGCTTATCATTTGGAAGAACATTGTCAGAGCAATGGGTAAACTCGGAATTATCACTTACTTTTTTATATTTTGAAAGCAAAGGAGATATTTCTTTCTGATCTCCATAAATATGAAAAAAAACTTTAACGCCTAGATCAACAAGATTATCCAAAAAAAAACCAGCGCCTTGAATTATGGAAAGAGGCGCAAAATCGCCCCCCATAGCATCAAGTGCAATAACTATGTTATTGTTGATCGTGGGTAACATACCATGAGCTACTCCGCTTGTTGTTTAATGAAAACACGTTTTCCTTTGTAACTGTTGTCAACTGCTATGTTGTGAGGCAACATGAATTCTCCAGTTGTTGCACATACCACAATATTCTTAGGCTTAATAGCATGATGAGAACGATGCATATTACGCCTTGACTTTGACTTTTTTCTTTTTGGAACTGCCAAAATTTACTCCAATCCAATCATATAACACAATTTATTAGTAGCATGTTTTTTACAAGAAGTAAATAGCGAAATGAGTAAGATTTTCTTATACAATTCAGTCTTATAAACTTAAACTAAAGCATTTTGACCAAAGCATATTGAACTTAAGACATATCTTGACTATACTCTGCGGTGAAGTTAATAAAAATTTTAATAAAATCAGTAAAACTAATTTTTAGCTAAGATAAATGCAAAGTGAGTTCCTTTGATATAAAAAGTGTTAGAATAATCGGTAGGTGCTTTATCAGCTTTCTGTTGAAGCTTGGTAACGCATTTGTGTTTTTTATTCAGTCTCTATACCATTGCTTTGTGCCGCCATATTATTTTAGCAATGTAGCAAGACAAATTATAGAGATAGGCTTTTTCTCTTTGCCAATTGTTGGGCTCACTGGAGTTTTTATAGGAGCGGTGATAGTTTTACAAAGTAGCTTAAGTGGTCTATTAATTAATCAAGAACAAGTAATACCTAAACTTGTTACGATCACTATCATTAAAGAGTTAGGGCCAGTTTTGATCAGCTTAATAATGGTAGGGAAGGTTGGATCATCAATTGCGGCAGAAATTGGTACGATGCGTATCACTGAGCAAATAGATGCACTTACAACTTTGGACATCAATCCTTTCAAATATTTAATTGCACCAAGGATTTTAGCGTCAATCATAGTATTTCCCATACTTACAGTATGTGCAGATCTAATAGGAATATTTGGAGGGTATGTCACTGCAGTCTTTGAATTTAACCACAATTTAAATATATACATAAAATATACGGCTCAATTCTTTAATGTGTATGATTTTATTATTGGGCTAATGAAAGCAACTGCTTTTGGCGCCATAATTTCTGTTTCAAGTTGTTATTACGGTTACCATTGCAAAAAAGGTGCACGAGGAGTAGGTGTTGCTACAACATCAACTGTTGTTTTATCGTCCATACTGATCATTTTAACAAACTACTTGATTACTTTGATACATGCATAGCCCCATAATATCAATATTGAACTTAAGCTTATCTTTTGATGATAGAACGATATTAAACGACATAAGTTTTGATATATCGAAGGGAGAATCATTAGTCATACTTGGCGGCTCGGGAAGTGGCAAATCTGTATTAACAAAAATAATCATTGGCTTGCTGACACCAGACTCAGGATCTATTAAAATAAATAGTAAAAGCAAAAATAAATTTGGAGTCTTATTTCAAAATTCTGCTTTATTTGACTACGTTACAGTGTGGGAAAATATATCTTTTAATTATAAAAAACGCTTTGATATCAGCAAAAAGGAGGCAAAACAGCTAGCAATCAAGAAGTTAAATGACGTTGGATTGGAAGAAAACATAGCAGATATGTTTCCAATAGAGCTATCAGGCGGAATGAAGAAAAGAGTCGCACTTGCAAGGGCAATTGCACATAACCCAGAAATTATTGTATTGGATGAGCCAACTTCAGGATTGGACCCAATTATGTCAGATATAGTAAACGAGATAATAATAAAATTATCTAAAGATCTTTGCCCTACAATTATCACGATTACACATGATATTCATAGCGCATTTAAAATAGCTGATAGAATAGCAGTATTATATGAAGGGGAGATCATTTCCCATGGAACTGTTCAGGAAATACAAAATACTAATAACGAATATATAAAAAAATTCATTCATTGTATATAGCTATAGGTTTACAAACGATATTGTGAACGCTATATCTATCCTAGCTTGAGCTACCGACAATCGTCGTTCTGTTGCTCGTATAGTGCCACGGAGGTATGGTGTGTTAGCTATAAAACAACGCATTCAATATAGATAAAGTATAGCTCTTCTCATAATAGTCAGAATAAAAAGGAAGAATCAACAGCTTGACGAAAGGATTTGAAAATAGGAATGTTTTTTCTTGCTCTATTTTTATGGCAAATCAATGATGCTCAATTTCATTAAAATCAGGAGAATATGGTGGTAAATATAAAATTTCTGCACCGACACTCTCGGCAAGTTCACTGATTTTTTTGGACTTATGAAAAGTCGCATTATCCAAAATTACCGTTTATCCAGACCGCAAAATTGGTGTCAAAAATTGCTCAAACCATCCATTGAAAACATCTGTATCGCAGTAGCCATCGAAGGTCATAGGTGCCATGATTTTCCCTTTATTTAATGCTGCAACCATGCTGAGTCTTCTTTCCAGATTTTAGAGCATAAAACCGCTATCCTTTCTGGATAAGCATAATCTTCGGTGTCCAGATTCGTCGATATACACTAAGTTTTCAGGTTCTTTTATTTCTATAATTTTTGTGAATTTGGCACGATTTTCTTCGCTTCTTTCTTTGTACCCATAGGTCTTTTTTCTCGTAAAATTGACCTTTTTTAAAGCTCCGCTAATCGTTTGACAACTTATATTGCCCAAACAGTTTAGCCATTTCTGATAGAGTTTTTCTACCGTGCTTTTTAGCAAATTCAGCAAACGCATTCCGGTCAATAATTTTGTGCTCCATTCCCCAGTTTTTTCGACACCAGTTTCTTTGCGTCTTATCTGCCACTCATATAATGTTGTTTTTCCTATTTTAAACCTTTTCGCTACTACTTCCTCCCTCATCTAGAGCTTGCATTGCTTTTTTCCTTAAATCGTAACTATATGTTGCTGGCACTCTTACCTCCTCTTACCATAAATCTTTATTTTATTATATTCGGACTATTATGGAAGATGCTATAAGAGGTTGTCCACAAATCAAGAAATAAGTAGTATATAAAGGCAGAATATTGAGGTAAGAGATGAGGAAAAAATATCCAACAGATTTAAGTAAAAGGGAATGGTCCCGAATAGAAAAACACTTCAGGGTATCGTATAAGAAAGGAGGAAGGCCGCCAAAATACAGTAAGTGTGAGATACTGAATGCAATTCTTTATGTACTGCGCACAGGATGTCAATGGCGCAATTTACCACACGATTTTCCGTTGTGGAAGGCTGTGCATGAACAGTTTAGAAGATGGAAAAAGCAGAGGATTTTTGAGAAAGTGAACTATGATATCACTAAATATAGTAGGTCAAAAATGGGAAGAAGTGAGGAGCCAAGCGCATGCATAGTGGATAGTCAATCGGTAAAAATCACGGAAAAAGGGGGGTCAAAGGTTATGATGGTGCAAAAAAAGTAAATGGGAGAAAAAGACATATAATCACAGATACTCAAGGATTTGTGCTTGGTTGCTATGTAGGAGCTGCAAGCGAAAATGACAGAGATGGGGTGAAGATGGTATTGGACGATATGAAAGAAAAATACAGCAATATTAAGAAAATGTGGGCTGATATGGGGTACCAAGGAAAAGATTTAAAAACCCATATAGAGGAAGAACATGGGATAGATATTGAAATTGTGAAAAGACCTCCATGTAGGTTTTGGGTGCATAAAGATACACCACCAGAACTATTGCCACAACGGGATCCTGGATTTGCAGTACAACCGAGAAGGTGGGTGGTAGAGAGGACTTTTGCTTGGATCAATAGAAATAGAAGGCTATCAAAGGAGTACGATTTACTTACAACATCTACTGAAAGTTTCATATATCTGGCTATGAGTAAAGTTATGTTAAGTAGGGAATATGCTTGAATTTAATGGTTTGTGGACAACCTCTAAGAGATTATCTTGAAAGTAGGATAAGGTATAGTATAAGAAATGTAAAAGTGAGGTAAGAAATGAGAAAAAAGTATCCAACAGATCTAAGTGAAAGGCCGAATAGAAAAATATTTCAGAGTATGATACAAGAAAGGAGGAAGACCGCCAAAGTATAGTAAAAGAGAAATATTAGAGGCAATTTTCTATGTATTGCGTACAGGATGCCAATGGCGGGAATGCTATGGAAGACTGTGTATGAGCAGTTTAGGCAATGGAAAAAGCAGGAAATTTTTGAGAAAATGAATTGCCAAATATAGCAGGAGAAAAATAGGAAGAAATGAGAAGCCAAGCGCTTGACAGTCAATCTGTGAAAACTACAGAAAAAGGGGGGTCAAAGGTTATGATGGAAATAAAAAAGTAAAAGGTAGAAAAAGGCATATAAAGAAAGAATATGACATAGATATTAAAATTGTTAAAAGACCTCCATGTAGATTTTGGGTACATAACGCTTGAGCTGCTGCCAGCGAGAGAACGGGGATTTTAAGTACAGCCAAGAAGGTGGGTTGTAGAAAGGACTTTTGCTTGAGGAATAGAAGGCTATCAAAGGAATATGATTTGCTTACAACATCTACTGAAAATTTCATATGCCTTGCTATGAATAGGGTTATGTTAACGAGGAAATATGCCTAAGTTTTCTAGTTTCAGGACAACCCTAACTTTCGGCGTCGTCATATCTTAAATTTGTTGATATTTACTACATTAACAGACCGAAGGTTTTAGTCCATATCTTTTTATTGAAAATCTTATGTAATAGTTATTTTTATCATACCAAATAGCGCATATATTAATAACTCGATTTTATTCTCATTGCTTAATATATACCACATTACAACACTTACACACCGGTTATTTCATTAAAAACTTAGCTTCAGCCCAGCCAAGAGCACATACCCGGAGTTATTACTTTCGATTTCAGGTTCTTTGGTACTAAATTTTACAATATCGAAGTAGTATGAAGTACCAATAGCTAATGGATATTCAAGACTGAAAGCCTGTGATGTTAATTCGTTTGTACCTTTACCTGCAATATCTCTAACACTATTAAAATATGTTAAGCTCAATTTACGAGAATCGGAGTGGTAAGCAACACCTGCATTTACATAATACATATTATTTGTTTCAGGACTACGCTTCTCACCAGATTTACCGCCATTACCGTACGAAAAAATGCAATCAAGTTCAAAAAGTTTTAGCTTCAAGCCAAAATTCCAGTGTAGTAATTGATTACGGCATTTATAATTTTCAGAAGTTCCATCTGTGCAATCAGTTAAATTTTCCCTTGCAAATTCACCAGTTAAAGCAGTAGTAAAATTTATTTCATCTGATAAGCCATTTTTATAGGAAAGACCAGCGGCTATTAGATTATTATATTGTAAATTATTTTTTCCTGGAACATAACTGAATCCAAGTTGAAAGTTATAGATTTCAGGAGAAATATAGTTTATTGTTGGTTGTTTTAACTTCAGTTCTAATCCATTATAGTCGCTGTAAATATTGGGTTTTACCCAAAATACCTTGTCCTTGTCATACCCAGGATCAGCATCTCTTTTTTCACTACCGTGCAAATTTGCATAGTTTGTCCAATGACCATTTATTCCTCCAGCAGCTGTATAAATTTTTGAAGTGTTAATTAACATACTCTGACTAACTAAACTTCCTTTACCATATTCAACTGATCCAAACTCTTGATTCTTTATGATAAAATACCACTTTTCCATTTCTAACTTTTCTATGTCTAATGCTTTTAGGTTTGCAATACTAGAAACTCCTGCCTTAACATTAAACCCCATTTGCGTATTTAGATAAAGTTGCTGCAAATAAAGAAAGCGCAGATCTGAATAGCTTGAGGTCTTGTCTTTGGCAGAGCTAAAAGAATCTCTATTGAAAGCGTAGCCAAATCTTAAATCTATTTTTCCATCTAGTTCTGCATAAAATATCTCCTTATCTAGAATTACCCTAGCGTTAGCACTCCCTACCACGAATAATAATGAAAATAGTGTGATCAGTAACCTCATAGGCAAGCTTAAATTTTTAATATAAGCTTAATAGAAATAAAAAACAACCCATATAGGCAATTTCCACAAGAATATGCTAAAACTTAAATAAAATAAACACAAAAATTAAATAGGTAGATAAACAAAGTGCTCTAGTCCCTTTGTGCACTTTGCTCATCAAAGACTCTATTTGTTTCTAAATTGCCTTGAATACTAGTGCTAGGTTTATTTTCTTGCTCTTTCTTATATAATGACCACCCATATAGTCCAATTGCTGCAGATATAACAAGCGCTGCTAAAAATATATATGTTTGTGTCACGAATGCTAATACTATAATAAAAGCCAAAAGATACTGTTATAGCAAAACACACAGTTGATCTATTACATTGAATATTTTGCATTTTATGCTGAGGTGATTTTTGTCCTTTATTTTGTGCTCTATTAGACTGAAGTGATCTTTGCTCCTCATTGCGTACTCTGTCAGATTGCACACTTTTTCCCCTGTAACACTTTTATCTAGCACCTTTAATGCTCCGCTAAACATTAACACAGTTTCTCCTAATGTTTTTCTAGTAAGATTTTCCTCTACTGCAATATTACCGCTTGCAGATAATGCACCATTACCAACATATCCAACTCCCTCACCCATTATAGTTTCTGCAAACTTCCCTCTTGTTAACGCTCTACTTAGTGCACTAAGATCACCATAATTAACAGCAATACTTTTAACATCACTTTTGCTTATCAGCTCATTTAATTCTTGATTCTTTCCAGCACTGACAAATGTTCCACAAAATCCTGAATATTTTTTATCATCTTGTTCTATTTCCTTAGCAGCTTCTATTGCTGCGTTGACAAAAATCCTTTTTGCTTCTTTTTTGCCACTTTCACTAAAACGATCAAAAAAAGCATTAGGTACTACAAGGCTTAATCCTTCTTTATGTTTAGCAGCCATTAAGGCATTCAGTTTAATTATACCTTTAAATTTATCTTTAAGCTGAGGTTTTCTGTCACTTATTAATTCCTTACCTTGAACAAAATACTCACAATCTAAACTATTTCCTCCTTTTAACTTAGGAAAAGTAGTATAATGAACAACGCTCTTTATAGAGTCCTTCAGCAGTTCTCCTGAAGAATCTAAATATTGTACTACTTCGGCTCTTATAACTATATAAGAAGATTTTTGCTCTAGCTCTTTCCTATAATCTGCAAAACTCTTACATTTATACCAATGCCCATTAAGGAGAGAGCGGATAGACAATAAAGAGAAAAAAAAGTCCATACTGAAACAAGTAAAATAGCGGGGTAAAATAGGATTAAGATCAAAACTATTAGATGAACAAGTGGTGGAATCGGCAAGAAAAATGCCGAAAAAAGTAAGAAACAATGCATAAAAAAACTAAATGCTGTAATTGCTAGCAAAAAAGCATAGCATAACGGCTGTAGCAAAGATATGCTGCATTTCAAGAAACGCAGTAACTTCATGACTTAAAATTTGGAAGAGAAGAAAAACTATTTGCTCCTGCTCAATGCTGTAAAAAAACTAGATTGAATCATAGCCAACTTGAGCAAGTTGAAGTATGGATAGAAGAAAATCCTAATATTACTATTAAAGAAATGAGAATAAAGATTCAGAAAAAATTTGGTCTGAATGTCAGTAAGTCTACAGTGCACCGTAATATATGAAATTTTCATATATTACACCAACACAATGTGCAAGATAAAAGAAAACAAGAGGAATTCAAAAAAAAATCTCAATGAAGTTATTGGCAAGTATCTTGGAAAAGAGCTGTTTTTCTTTGATGAATCGCGGTTTGGCACACATTCGAAAGTCGGACGTGGTTGGTTTAAAAAGGGCATCAGGACAAAGGTTAAAATAAAATTAGGTAGACAAAATTTTTATCTCTACAGTGCAGTTAATCCTAAAAATGGAGAGAACTCTAGCTTATTTGCACCGAATGTCAACACTGAATGTATTTCTTAAGCAGATGTCCCAATATTTAGGAACAAGAGAGGCTTTTTTAGTTATGGATTGTGCTAGTTGGCATAAGTCAAAAAATTTAAAGGTGCCTAAAATGTATTAAACAAGACTTACTTTAAAAAAGTAAGTTATAAAATAATAAAAGAAAGGAGTGTTAGATATGAGAAATAAAAATACTAAAACCAAAGTTAGAGAACTAGCAAAGCAATTAGGTAACGTATCACAAGCGTGTAAAGTATTCGCGTGATACATTTTATCGATTTAAGGAGTTATATGAAAATGGGGGAGAAACATGAAATAAGTAAGAAAAAACCCCTATTAGCAAACGGAGTTTCCGAAGATATAGAAAGGGCAGATAGCTACAGAATTTCCAGCATATGGACAACAAAGAGCTGCAAATAAGCTGAGAAAAAGGGATTTCCGAAGGTGGCGTAAGATCTGTATGGCTAAGAAACGACATTGAAACATTTAAAAAAAGACTTAAAGCCCTTGAAGCAAAGGTTGTACAAGACAGTATAATTTTAACTGAAGAGCAACTTGCAGCATTGGAAAAAGTTAAAGAGCAAAGAGAAGCTCACGGTGAAATTGAAACACAGGTTATTTACGATCTCAAGATACTTATTACGTAGAAGGGCGTTGTAATGGGGAGTGTTAAATAAACTGTGTCAAACTGCATTTTTAATTCAACTCAATTTTCAATCTATTGGGAAAGAAAATGTCGAGCTGAGATATAGTCAATGCCCAATCATGTACAGGCATAGTCCATTTCCACTGCCATTAAGTTAAGGGAAAGTGATGGACTGTATTGTAAAATCAGGTAAGATCCACAAATTAAAAGAAGTAATGACATGAGTAAAAAAAAGAATAATCATGTTTATAAAAAATAAATTGATGAGTTTAAACTTTATAAACGCACACAGAGCATCCTCAAAAGACTTCTCACGAAAAAGAAAGCTGCCCTTCATTAATGTATTTCTCCTGATTTTTAGAAAGAGTGTAAAGTCATTACAAGTAATGCTTAATGAGTTTGTTCTGCATACAAGAAAAGATTACACAATTACGGCAAGTGCATTTACTCAAGCAAGAAAGAAGCTAAAGCATACTGCGTTTTCAGAGTTAAATGATGATATAGTTTCCCTATACTACCAAGATCAGGAATTTAAAACCCACCATGGCTTCAGAGTACTTGCATTTGATGCTTCAATACTGATTCTGCCAAAGAGCGACAAAATAATAGGCGAGTTTGGCTCAAGAGCAGTATGGAATGGAATCCAGAGATTTGAAGACTATACAAGTGCAACCTTTGAAGTTTGCTACGATGTGCTAAATAATATTGCAATAAAATCTGTGCTAAGTAGAGGTGACAGCTATGAGGTTGATTTAGCGATCGGTATGCTTGAATCCATAAAATCAGACGATTTGTTAATCTGTGATAGAGGATACGTATCTTATCGATTTCTTGCTGAGCTTACAGGAAGGAAAATCAATTATATAATTCGCTGTCCAAGTTCGTCTTTCAATGAAATAAACGCTATGTTTAAGCCGGAAAGCCCATCTAGTATGGTGGTAGTGTCTACCGCACCTATTAAAGTAGCAAGACAGCTACGAAAGCTAGGATTACCTGATGAGATGAAATTCAGGTTAGTCAAAATAATACTTTCTTCTGGAGAAGTTGAAGTGTTAGTAACATCTCTGTTAGATGAGCAAAGTTTTACAGTCGAAGAGTTTGAGAGATTATATTACTTGCGCTGGGGAGTAGAAACATTTTTTTCTAGGCTGAAGGGAAGATTAAATTTAGAGAATTTCACAGGAAAAAGTATTGAAACTATCAAGCAGGATTTTTGGTCAACTATCTTCATCAGTAATCTAGAAAGTATCATGATAGAAGATGATGAAGAGACGTTGAGCGCACAGAATAGTAAACTAAAAAAAAGCATCAATAAATCTGTCTCATTTAATGCGATTAAAAACTTAGCCTTTGATATTTTTTCTACAGAGTCAGACATAGACTGCATTATGGATCGACTATCACAGTTATTTTTGATGAACACTTTAGTGGTAAGAAAAGGGAGAAGAGTTGATCGTCATAAGATATCTGATATTCGTTCACTCAACTACCAGAAAAGAGCTAGAAAACATGTGTTTTAAATTCAAGATATCTTTTCAGTATCATTGCATTAGTACATTCTTTGCAAAATAACCTGCAATTATTACTTTTTTAAATAACTTGCACTTTTCAGACTCCCTTTTCTTAAAAATTCACCCTAGTATTTACCATAATTATCAATCACTTCAAATTTTTTGTCCAATCTTAACTTCTCTTTCCCTTAACTTAATGGCAGTGATCTCTCGAATATCCCATACGCCTGTGATACATTCCCTAATTGTTTTGCAAGTTCTCTAACTTTGGTTTTAATATTTTTTCTTCTCATATCTGACACTCCTTTATAATTTGTTTATATTTTTATCTTACTTTATTAGCCTGTCAGATTAAGTCTAGACTATTACATGTAAAGATTATCGGAGAGCCACGTGATATGGAAACAGTCATGCGTGGTTCGGAAAGGGGTTGTTGGAAAAGTGCTTAACAGTAACTCGTTGGCTACCTACTCTACTTTCCGTACAGTTCTGCAAGAGACTGGTTGGGGAAGTTCCACCGGTCTACTCTCCTCGTCATAAAGTGAATCAGCTTCACACGCTACCATTTTCGGTCTCTTTTAGCTATAAATATTAAGAAATTTACTAAGTAAAAAAAGGCAAAAGAACCCCCAGTCATTGTTTATTTTCAGTATCGGCGCTTTTTAGTCTTAAACACTGCAATTAATCTAAGTTACAAATGTTTAAGAAATTTACCAATAGAAGAAAAAGATAAGGAATCCCCGCAGTAGCTTACTCTTTATTTTAAAACTTGACGTTGGGTGATGTCTTAAACAGCCCGTTTCAGCTTGTATAGGGAAAAATCCGGAAATTTTATAAAGACATATCATGCACATAGTGCAAAAATAGTACGCCAAATACAAGTCTTCTTGTCGTTTTAATCTGCACAGATTGGGAAGTTAAATAATATAGCTTCAATATTATAATAAGGGAATTGGCAAGATTTGTCAAGTTGCTTCTATGTACCTGAGTATTGATCATACTGGTTCCATCTGTTATATATAGTCTTTTGAACACGAAGAAAACTGATGAATAAGTATGATATTACAGTTATAGGTAGCGGTCCTGGTGGTTATATAGCAGCAATTAGAGCGGCGCAGCTTGGATTTAAAACTGCAATTGTTGAAAAGGAAGTAAATTTAGGCGGTATATGCTTAAATTGGGGATGTATACCAACAAAATCGCTACTTAGAGCATCTGAAATTTATAGATTAATAAGAAGATCAGACGAATTTGGTATAAAAGTAAAAAATGCAAGTTTTGATATACAATCGATAGTGAAATATTCAAGAAACGTTGTTGGTAAGCTATCAAATGGCGTTGAGTATTTGATGAAAAAAAATAACATCAAAGTTCATCAAGGCTTCGGTAAACTTACAGGTAACCATACTGTAAAAATTCTTAATGATAAGAAGGAGGAGGAAATTTCTTCCAAGCATATCATTTTAGCAACAGGCGTGAGGGCACGAAATCTTCCTGAAATAGAAGCAGATGGAGATTTAATATGGAATGCGCAGCACGCTATGACTCCAAAGAAGTTACCAAAATCTCTACTAATCATAGGTTCTGGTGCGATAGGGATAGAATTTGCAAGTTTTTATAGTACTTTGGGAGTTGATGTAGCAGTTATAGAGATAAAAGACACTATTTTGCCACTGGAAGATAGGGAGATTTCAAGCTTAGCACGAAAAATATTTACAGATCAGGGAATAAAAATATATACAAGCAGCAGTGTAAAAACTTTTACTAAAAATAAAGACTCTGTTCAAGTGCAACTGAGTAGCAGTGAAAGCAAAGAATTTGATAGAATGATTGTTGCAATTGGTGTTCAAGCAAATACTGAAAATATAGGCTTAGAAAACACAAAAATTAAGTTGAGTCTTTCTGGTTTTATTGAAGCGAATGAGTGGTATGAAACAAATGAGCCGAACGTGTATGCAATAGGTGATGTCGCTGGTCCGCCATGTTTAGCGCATAAAGCAAGTCATGAAGCTGTAATCTGCATTGAGAAGATTGCTGGTAAAAATGTCCATGTGTTAAAAAAAGAGTGCATACCAAATTGCACTTATTCCCATCCACAAATAGCAAGTGTTGGCTTGACTGAAGAACAGGCAAGAAAAAATGGATATGATATAAAAGTAGGGAAATTTCACTCCAAATTTAATGGTAAGTCTATTGCACTAGGTGAAACTGAAGGGTTAGTGAAAACGATTATAGATAAAAAAACAGGCGAGCTTCTTGGAGCTCACATGATAGGAGCAGAAGTAACAGAGTTAATTAGCAATTTTGCTCTCGCAAAGCAACTAGAGGGAACAGACTGTGACATGAAATCTACGATTTTTCCTCATCCAACCATTTCAGAGATGATACACGAATCAGTACTTGCTGCAGATGGTGAATCGCTGAATAGTTGAATTAACGTTCTATCGTTTTGGAGTTGTCAATGTTGTGCTGTGCTGCAATTTGAGTACCAGCGTCAGATTTCTGTAACCTTTCTTTTAACCCTTCAGCTGCTTCTTTCACTTCAAGCTTTTTTTCCTTATTAAGATCCTCTGGGCTTTTTCTTTTACTATCTAAACCTTGTTGTCTATCAATGTTTTTATTGAGTTGTTCTTGCTGAGGTAGATCAACAACTGAGTTAAAAAGAGCTTTTATAATGCTTTTTAACAATCTTATAAAACCTCCGCTTCTGCCCTCTCTTTGTTTTTGAGGGTTGTTTTTCATGTTAGATTCTTTTTTACTGTTACTACCTTTAGGCATTTTTAACTCAACTATCATAAAGCTTAATAAAATTTTACATGCAAATTATTAAAAAGTGATTAACAATCTATTATCAAATTGCTACTTACAGATGAATATTATTCTAGCAACAGGCGGTACAGGCGGACACATTTTTCCAGCTATAACTTTAGCAAAAGCACTAAAGACACAAGGATACAATTGTATATTATTCACTGACCAAAAAATCATCAATGTAGAAGGTTATATTTTACCATTGTGCAAGCCAAGTGGCAACAAATTGAAGTTTCTCTTTTTGTTAATGTATAGTTGTGCACTAGCAATATATAAAATCAGAAAATTGAAACCAAAACTAGTCATTGGTTTTGGTAGCTATGCTTCTTTTCCAACTCTTCTTGCAGCAAAGATTCTTTCTATACCTATAATTTTACATGAACAAAATACAGTTTTAGGGAGGGTAAATAGATTCTTTTTCAAGAGTGCAAAATTAATTGCAACTAGCTTTCCAGAGACTAAGTATGCAGAAGGTAGTAAATGCGTTTTTACAGGAAATTTTGTCGATATAGAAGCACAAGACTATTCTAGTACTGAAACAGTCTTAAACGTGTTAATAATAGCAGGCAGTCAAGGTGCAAATTTTTTTGATAATGTAGTGAGCAGCGTAATTTGTAATTTGCCTATTAAAGTGAAAAAGAAGATTAGAATAATACAGCAATGCACAAAGAAAAATATGAACAAAGTCAAGAGTCTATACAAAAGTGAAGAGATTGATTGTGAGTTAAGTGAATTTTTCGATGATATGGAGAATAGACTGGCCAATGCTCATTTGGTAATTAGCAGAGCAGGAGCAACCTCGATAGCCGAGATTACTCTTGCTAAACGTGCTGCTATATACATTCCCTATCCTCACTCAAAAGATAACCATCAATTTTATAACGCAAAGCATATTGAAAATTCGGGAGCAGCTGTAACGGTTGAGCAAAATAGTAAAACAGAAAAAAATCTTATAGAGCTACTAATCAATTTGCTTCTTAATCCCAAAAAATTGCTTAACATAGCAAACAACACCAAAAAAACAGGAATAAAGAGTGGTACTATTGAGATTTTACATCAAATTCGTAAATTAGGCTTGGTAGATTGATAAGTTATTTCTGAAAGGCACGTATTAATTGTAATAGTTTAGACTTAATCTGACAGGGAAACAAAGTAAGATAAAAATATAAACAAATTATAAAGGAGTGTCAGATATGAGAAGAAAAAATACTAAAACCAAAGTTGGAGAACTTGCAAAGCAATTAGGAAATGTATCACAGGCGTATGGGATATTCAAGAGGAGATACATTTGCCGCTTCAAAGAACTGCATGAAACAGGAGGAGAAGAGGCATTACACGAGCATTATATGCAAATAGAGTATCAGAGAATTGACCTTACCCAGAAAAAGTAGAGAGGAAGTAAAGAAGTTTTTGCTATGAAAATAAAAAGTTCAGGAATGCAATGTAGAATGTCTACGCTGTTTATTATAAAAAATTTCTATATATTCAAATATTGCGGTGTTGTGCAGAGTATTGTGAAGTATCAATGAGTATGAGTGAACTAAAAAAGCTCTCTGAAACAGCATTATCATAACAACAACCTTTGTCTAGAAATAATACTTTTTGTACTCAGTAAAAATTGATAATTTTTAGAGGTGTATTGTGATCCTTGATCGCTATAAGCAGATTTGCGCAATAGCCATATCTATGCCTATCAACTAAATCTATTATTGCCAACCATCCTTGATTGGTTTTTATGTACGTAAACCCATATCTTGTTTAGTTGATCAGTGGTGAAATTCTGATTCAATATGTTATTTGTAGTTTTAAACCTTCATCTAAGCTTAGCTTGAATGCCATTTTTCTGCATAACATTGTTTTGATTTTACCTAAAGCCTTTAATTCAGTTTAGGAGCTCCGTACCTGCATTGTGATGCTTTTCTTTGTATGAGCTCTTCTCTTATTGTTTTTTTCTGAGTAATCCATCTATACAAGCAGATACGTTCAAAAACCTTCATAATTCCCGTGTTTTATAGCAGTTTTCATGTTCTTTTATAAAAACTCTTTTTGGTTTGCAAAATATCCCAGGGCTTTTTTTAAAATGTCTCTTTCTCTCGTTGCCAGCTCTTTCTTTAAATCAAACTTTTCTTTGTCACAAGTTCCTTTTCCTGGGTTCCAGACATTGTATGTTTTTACCCACCTGCTTAGCCGCTAATACCCAAATCTCTTCCTATTTTTGCTGATGATTGACCTGTTTCTTTTTCCAGTCTTCATTTTTGCATTCTGCTGTATGTTCTCTTCTTTTTGTCATATCACACCTCTTTGAAAAAACTTCTTAACTTCCTCTCTACTTTTTCTGGGTAAGGTTAGTTTGTCACCAAAGATACCACTTATTACACACTTTGGTACTGTATCACTAAAATGGAATAAATGGGTCGGTGTAAATGATAACGTTATACCAACATGGAATAAGCGTAGTGAAGTAATACAAAGACTACTAGCGCAAACTTGTGAATTATGTAAATCACAAGAGCAAATTGAGGTACGTAAACTTACTGATCTGCGAAGTAAAAATAATACTAAACTACCTGAATGGAAGAAAAGAATGATTGAATGACAGAGGAAAACTCTTGTTGTTTGTCATGAATGCCATAAGAAAATCCAATATGGTAAATGTGATGGTGATTCCTTAAAATGTAAAGATTATCGGAGAGCCACGTGATACGGATGCGTGGTTCGGAGAGGGGTTGTTGGAAAAGTGCTTAGTAGTAACTCGCTGGCTACCTACTCTACGCAAGCACGGTTCTTGTGGGGGAGTCATAAAAATAAAACTCAAACAAGGTGGATAGGACTATGACTTCTACCAAACAAAAAACAAAAAAAAGCAAATTATAGGTAATGAATCCTAACTCAGCGGGAATAGACATCATAAGTGTTGAAAGTATAACAAGTGGTATCATATAGCTAACTTAAAAGAGGTTTCCCCAAAGGGATAATAAAGGCATAGTAAGGCTTTAAGGTAATATAAATGATTGTATATTAAATCAAAGCCGCAAGGCTATAATGAGCAAGCTGTCAATTGGATTGATTGATAGAAATCGTAGGCATCTCAGTACACTCCTAGCTTTAAAAAATGGAGTACGAACGGTAGAAAAACAATCCTGTACAGCATTTACATTATTATTTGATTATATTTATAGGTACAAAAATGGCTATTTTTGATGTTTCAAAAGAAACACTTGATATCTCAATCGATAATAAACATCAGCGTATAGAAAATGTAGAAAGAGCTATATCTGAGTTTATAAAGTCAAAAATAGTTAACGTACTTATTAGGTTATGTGTAAACAGGTGGTTATGAAAAATTTGTCATAAAGTTGTTGCGGGAACATAACATAGCTGTTCACAGAGCTCACCCAAATCGGGTTTGCAAAGGTCTGCAACCACTTTGCAAAAACAGATAAATTAGATGCAAAATTACTAGAAAAATATGCTGAATTTATCACAAAAAATGACGAGGTAATAGAATACATAGTTTCACAAAAGCAAGAAGAACTAAAAGAGCAGTTGAGCGCAATCTAAACGATATGCAAATAAGTGCCGTTTTCAACAGGAAAAGCCAGAAAATATATAGAAAGACAGATAGAATTTGCAAAAGAGCAAGTTAGGAAAGATATAGAAGAACTCTGATCCTAATTTGAAGGAAAAAAGCAAACTGCTAACTAGCTATAAAGGTGTTGACCGCAAGTATCCTACTCATAGAGGTACCTGAACTTGGTAGGTTAGATAATAAGGAAATAGCTTGTTTAGTTGCCAAAAACCAACGAAATCGGAAGGAAAATAAGCAAAGCTCAAATCATAGGTGGCAGATTTTATGCTCGAAAAGCATTATACATGTCTGCTGTGGTTGCAATGCATCATAATAAAAAAATGAAAGTATTTTACCAGCGTTTAGTTGACTCTGGCAAAGCCGCTAAAGTTGCTGTAATGAGAAAAATCATCATTTGTTTAAATGCTATGATAAAAAATAATAATTTTTATCTTGATGTTTAAGACGGTAGATGCCAGTGTCACACACTGGCATCCTACAGATAATGTTTGTACGATTGTGTGTCTAGACACTGGGATGATAGAAAGTAATTCCACTCTCAATAGAAACCTGATGATGAATCATTATTACCAAATTTTGGCCTATTTCTATTATTAAAACCAGAGCGAGGACGAGTAGGTCTATTATTCTGATAATTAGCTCCAGGTTTTTTATTAAACGAACTATTATAATAATTATCCCTATTATTTAAACCATCTTTCCTTTCTTCATTGTAAAGCTTACCTTCAAAAAATTCACCTGTTTCTTGATCGACACGACGTCTTGACAATTTTGGGCACCCACCCTTTTCAAAATCAATTATCAAAGCTTTGAAGGTATCACCCTGTTTAAGTATGTCCTCAATAGACTCTACATGTTGATTAGCTACTTCGCTTATATGCATTTTTCCTTTCCTTCCATTAGGAAGCTCAAGCTCTACAATAGACTTCTCTATATTTATAACCTTAGCATCAACTATAGTACCTGGCTCTGGTTCTGTTATTGAATCAATCATCATATTCTTTGCAATTTCAGCTTCAGTATTACTCATGGCAAAAACAGAAACTTTACCGTCATCTCCTATTTCAATTTTTGCATTACTTCTTTCACATACACTGCGTATATTTTTTCCTTTAGCACCAATAGCTGCAGGAATTTTATCTTTACCTATATAAAATGATACCACTCTTGGTGCATGATCTTTTATATCCTTACAATGTTCTGAAATTACTGCATTCATTTTTTCTAAGATATGTAACCTTCCAGCTTTTGCTTGTTCTAAAGATTTTTCAACAATTTCAAAGCTTATACCAGAAATTTTCATATCCATCTGCAGCGCCGTAACCCCTTCACTAGTTCCTGCTACTTTAAAATCCATGTCGCCAAGATAATCTTCATCACCTAGTATATCAGAAAGTATTACACATTCGTTTTCGTCTTTGATGAGGCCCATAGCAATTCCAGCAACAGGAGCCTTTATTGGTACACCCGTATCCATTAATGCAAGGGAGGTTCCACAAACTGTTGCCATGGAAGAAGAACCATCAGATTCCATAATTTCAGATACTACTCTTATTGTATAAGGGAATTCAGATTTATCAGGTAAAACAGGATGAATTGCTTTCCAAGCAAGTTTACCATGACCGATTTCTCTCCTTCCTGGTGCACGTATAGCAGAAGCCTCTCCAACAGCAAATGGAGGGAAATTATAATGCAGCATGAAATGCTCACGTCTATCTCCTTCAATATCATCCACAATTTGCTCATCTTGTGTAGTACCAAGAGCAGTAACAACTAGCGCCTGAGTATTACCCCTTGTAAACAGCGCAGAACCGTGAGTCTTGGATAGAATGTCAACCTCAACTTCTATCTGGCGTATTTCATCATACTTACGACCGTCTATTCTTATACTTTTCTTTCTAATCATTTCACGCACTAAAGATCTTTCAAAGTTTTTTACTGCATAAGTAATTAACTTTTCGTCTTTTCCAGCCTCTTTAAGAGTATTTAATATATTATTTCTGACCGCTTCTAGAGCTTGAACTCGCTCTTGTTTTACTGTTTTTAAATATGCTTTTTCAAAATCTTTGCCATATTTTTCAAGTTCTTGAGTTACATCTGATATATCAACAGGAACAAAGCTTTCAGGTTTATTACCGACTGTATCAGCAAATTCTTTTATAAGCTTAATGATAGGTTGAAGATGTTCATGACCAAATTTTATTGCACTCAGAACATTTTCTTCAGAGAGCTCTTTGACTTCCGACTCGACCATTAAAATCGAATTTTCATCACCAGACAAAAACAAATCCAAGTTGCTTGCTTTCATCTCTTGAACGGAAGGATTGAGTATATAATTGTTGTTTTCATCGCAACCAACCATAACTCCAGCTATAGTAAAGTGAAGAGGAACACCGGAAATTGCAAGAGCTGCGACAGTACCTATCAATGCTGGTACTTCAGGAGAATTGACTGTATCGTAAGTTAATAAATTACATACTACACTAATTTCATCGTGAAAACCTTCTGGGAATAGTGGTCTTACACTTCTGTCTATTACTCTTGAAATTAAGGTTTCTCTATCAGACGGTTTTCCTTCTCTTTTAAAAAAACCACCAGGAATCTTACCCATGGCATAACTTTTTGCAATAAACTGCACATTTAAAGGAAGAAAATCAACACTTTCTTCCTTTTTTTTATGCACAACAGTTACTAAAATAGAAGTATCACCGTAATTTACAACTACTGAACCATCAGCTTGACGTGCTATTTTTCCAGTTTCTAAAGATAAGGTACGTCCACCCCAATCTGTAGATTTTTTTATAATTTCAAACATACAAAATTCCTCGATTATTTTCTAATGCCTAACTTCTCTATTAATTCTTGATAGGCTTCATTACCAAATTTACGCTTTATATAATTTAAGTGCTTGCGCCTTTTACCTATCAATATAAGTAAACCGCGCTTAGAGTGATGGTCATGCTTATGCACTTTAAAGTGCTCAGTTAAATTACTGATCCTCTCGGTTAAAATTGCACATTGTACAAAAGATGAACCTGTATCATCTTCTTTAATTGCATATATACTGATCAAATTTTTTTTCTTTTGGGATGTTATTGACATCTAAACCTCATTTCAAAATATTAAAAACACGAATAGGCTTCACATAACCATGAGTAAAACTGCAAATTGCAATAGGTACATCACCCACTATCGTACAAAAAATATCATAATTCTTTAAATTACGCAAGTTATTTAATATAACTTCTTGACCTTTTCTGATTTTCTCCGCTTCCTCTAAGGAAATTTCAACTTTGAACATCGATTTTAAAGCCGATTCAATGGGGATGATGAAACTTTTGTATTACTTCCTGTATCTTCTGTCATTCCAGTGCGTGACACTGGGATGGTTTTGTTGCATAGCACTTCATGTGGTGGTGGTTTACGACAAATTCATGTAACTATTTCAAATTTAGCCATGCCAATATCAGTAAATTTATTGAGTAAGTAACATTTTATTAGCAACTCTTTTTCTCGATTTACTTCAGATCTATTTCTAAACAAATATTTGCTTGAAAAAAATCCTTCAATATATGACCTTTTTCCATAAACCACTTCCACTCTTTCACACCGTCTTTACCACATAATCTAATGGCAGCATTCCTTTCAGCCATATAATCCAATTTTGTATGCTCCACTGCACGATTTTTCGGTAAAATTTTTGTCTTTATATCATATACAATTTATAAAGCTTGCGCCTATCATAGGCTCTGTCTGCATATAATGCTTTTATAGCATACTGAAATCAAGTCAGCAAGCACCGTAATGGTTGACCATTGCTATATTGTGCAGCTATAGCTTTTTTACTATTTATACTCAATATTACATCTTACCTGTTTATAACTGCGATACTTTCCTATTTTCCTTACTGTGACCAGGGGTATTATTATAAATTTGTGCTGTCTATTGCAATTTCAATATCTTCCATATTGTTTTTATCAACTCTGCAATCATTGATCTTAATATTGAGCTTTTTAAACCTTCTTGAAGCCTGCGAATAGCTAATGACTGCTAAGCCCTTTCCTACTTGCTGCAAATATCCTTTTATAAACCCTACCGTTTGTCTTAAGCCAATTCTAAAGAGACTAGCGACTATATGCACTAAAATCACAACTTTATTACTATAAATATAATTTCCACCTCGCATTTTGGGGCTATTTTCGTACCAATTTTCCATTAATAAAATGAAAAATATTTCCTCTTTCTTGGAGAAATTTGTTATATTCATAGCAGTTGCTGACCTTCATTTTAGTTGGCATATTTTTCTTTCGTAGGTTAAATGCCTGTTTTATAGTGAATTTCGTCAGTAACTGCCAGTTCTTTTCTCTTGAGTGATGCAACAAAGCCCACTGGGATCTAGGAAACTTAACTGCAAGTAATGCATTGGGTTTTGTGAATATGGGTTTTGCGTTATAGAATGAAACACTTTTGGTGAATTTGTCAAGAGAACTAGATCCCAGTGGGCTTTGTTGCATAGCACCTTAAGCAGTGATGGTTTACGACAAATTTATGTAATGATTTCAAATTTAGCCATACCAATACCAGTGAATTTGTTGAGCAAATAGCACTTAATTAGTAATTCTTTTTCACGATTTACTTCAGATTTATTCCTAAACAAATACTTGCTTGAGAAAAATCCTTCTATGTAAGATCTTTTCCCATAAATTGCTTCCTTTTTCCACTCTTTTACACCATCTTGTCCATATAATTTTATTAACCTAATAGCAGCATTTCTGTCAGACATATAATCTATTTTTGAATGTTCTGCTGCATCCTTTTTTGGTAGAACTTTTGTCTTTATATCATATACAATTTATAAAGTTTGTGCCTATCGTATGCCCTATCTGCATATAATGCTTTTATTTTGTGCTGAAAATTAACTTCTTCAAGCAAGCTCCATAGTGGTCAGAGTAGACGCCATTACTGTATCTTGCAGCTATAGCTTTTTTACTATTCACACTTAACATAACATGTAACTTTCTTACTTGCTCGTAGCTTCGGTACTTTCTATCTGCACTGTTTTCCTTACTGTGGCCAGGAGTGTTACTGTAAATTTGTGCTATCTATGATAATTTCAATATTTTCCATGTTGCTTTTATCAATCCTGCAATCATTTATCTTAATATTAAGTTTTTTTTGATGCTTGTGAATAGCTGCAAATTTTTTCCTATTTGTTGCAGATATCCTTTTACAAACCCTACCGTTTGTCTTAAGCCAATTCTAAAAAGATTAACGATTATATGCACCAAAATCACAACTTTATCACTATAAATATAGTTGCCGCCCTGCATTTTGGACTATTTTCATACCAATTTTCGATAGCTTCATCGATGTAACGAAAAATATTCCCCCTTTTTTCAAGGAATTTGTTATATTCGTTTTGGTTACTGACTTTCATTTTCTGTGGCATATTTTTTCTTCAACAGTTAAATGGCTGTTTTATAATGAATTTTGTCAGTAGCCACCAGATTTTTTCAGTTGCTATGCAACAAAGCCATTTCAGCGTCACGCGCTGGAATGACAGAAGAAGGTGCTGGGATGACATTATAAGGGCACTGGGATGACAAGAAGAGGGCACACTGCCGTCATAAAGGAACCAGTGTTAGCTACTTGGATGACAGAGAGTAATGCAAGAAAATAATTGGATTTTTTGTAATGCTACAGAGTCCAGTATTTTCTACAAACTTTCACGTAATTTGTTAGCAAAATTGACAGTTGCTGAGATACTGGGTAGAATGTTTACATAATAGTGTTGAGTGAGAAAAAATGGATTTTAATCAATATGTCAAAGACGATATCCTTGAAGTATCTTACTACTATTACCACACAAACATAACTATGAGTGAATACATAAGCGCACTGATAAGTTTCTTACAAAGTAACACACACATTACAAGGCTTAATTCAAATAGTAACAAAGTTGGTTATGAAGGCGCAATAGCTTTAGCTAAGCTCAAAAATCTTACTGAGCTTAGTTTACATTACGACAAAATTGGTGATGAAGGTGCAATAGCTTTAGCTGAATCTTTATGCCTAAAAAATGTTAGAATTTCTCTTAAAGAGAATTCCATTGGTAATAAGGGCATGAAAGCTCTAGCTGAATCTGAGAACCACCTTGAAATAGATGGTTATGTAGATAGCTACAGCCTTCTAGGTTTTTATGAGTATCTAAAAAGATCATGGTCTGAAGCAAGAGCAAAGTCTAACGGTAATGTTGGCAAGCTAGATGAAGACACTACAAAGAGCTTGTTCTTTGATCTTGTGCGACAAAATCATCACAGAGAGAGAATTGAGCTTCTGCTGAATGATTCTGATAAATATCCCTTTTTAATCAACTCAAAAGATAGTCAAGGGCACACGCTATCTCATTTTTATACTCATTCTCCTGAGATGCAAAAGTTTTTGTTTGAACATGGTATGATTCCTGAACAAGAAAGGAATCAAAGAGGAGATGATGCACGTATTGCACGAGATAGTCAATCTGTTCATGCAAGTCCAATAGTTAAACGGACAAATTTTTTTACTAGGAAGCTAGTTGAATCCATGGAAGCCAGTAAAGAACAGTTAGAGCGAGCAGCAGTTTCTTACGTAGGGAATATAGGACTACTTAAACAATATCAGAATGATCCCATTTACGTACAAAGTATAAGATTACTTAAAGGATATCAGAATCAGAATGATTCAATAAAACTGAGGCTTCTTAGTTTAACTGATAATGAAAAAAGAAGTGTGATGAAAGAAACATTACGTGAGACTGATCCTACACCAGGTGATGAAGAATTTATTAAGACTGTCATTGATAAAGCTGAGCAAGCACTAAAACGGCAGTATTTAAAAAAGAACTGCCACGGTGAATATGACGAGGGATATCCTACAAATAGGATGCAGTATGATTACGCAAGGGATGATGCAAAAATTACTATACCTGAATCTATAGGTTATATAAAACTACTTATTGATAATTTTTCTGTTCCACTGAAAGAGAAAAAAGAGTTGCTAGTTGCTCTTATGGAACAAAATCCAGATTTGGTAAAGAACAAATTATCTAAGGTAAAAGAAAAACTTGGAAATAGCGTAATCCTCGATAAAGAACAGTTTAATAAAACAGAACTACATGGATTATTAAATGGTATAGATGACGGTAAAGAAGTAGATAAGTTGTTTAAAGAAATCAGTGGCTTAGATATAGAAAAAGTCTGGAGAGAGCAAAAAGAGTTTGTTCTCCTAAAACAAATATATATAGCAGCAACAACTTATGGTGAAAATAGCAGTGCCTGCATCCAAGGCACATGGACCCAGATTATTAGTAGTATAGAAGAAATTAGCTCGGAAATCGTGAAACAATATGATTGCTATTTAGAAGAAGAACAAAAGCTGGAGGCACAAAAAGATGTTATTACGGAAGAGAACATTACACCATTTGTAGAAAATTTAGCTAAGAAATTAATTCAATATGTCGAAGACAATCCAGAGTCGAAAGAGGTTCTGCAAAATCACTTATTATACTTAGAACATATAGATGTTGATGATCCTGAGAAAGTTACGTTTGAACAACAAAAAATTTTAGCAAAGATTAACCAAGAATTCACTGCAAATATCACAAAACTCTTGGTTAATTATGGTAGAAGTATACCAAAAGAAGATGAATATAAAATTATAATTAAAGAATTATTTGAAACTGAGATAATGAAAGATTTTGCACTAGAAAAAGATGATCAACCACAAATACTTACACAGTCTAATATAAAAGACTTAAATCAACCAGCAAAACAATCTCAAAGTGTTTATAGAAAAATAGGTATTGGATGTGATGTGGTTATTGGAATAGCTGGAGTTGCTTTAGGAATAGCTATTGCAGTTCATTTGGAAATGTTAGCAGTGGGAATAGCAGTTGGAGCAATTTGTTGTCTGATTGCTGCTGCCATATATTATTGTAATCAGCCTTCAAAGTCACTTGAAAATAGCAACGTCCAAGGGTTTTCTGGAGAAGATCTACAACCCGGTTCGTAAAATTCACAAGACCTATTAAAATATTTTTTTACTTTTTATTCTATATATTTCAACATATTACCTTTAAGTACTAATAATTATGGCATTATTGATAGTTGAGTCGCCGGCAAAGGCAAAGACGATAGGTAAATATTTGAGTAAAGAGTTCAAAGTTGCTGCATCCTTTGGACATGTGAGAGATCTGCCAGTGAAGAACGGTTCTGTCGATCCGGATAATGATTTTGCCATAAAGTATGAGATTATTGAAAAAGCAGAAAAGCATGTAAAAGAGTTAGTCAAGGAAGCGAATAAAACATCGGATATATACCTTGCAACCGATCCAGATAGAGAAGGAGAAGCAATAGCTTGGAATGTGATAGAGGCGCTAAAGGAAAGGAAGGCTATCAATGATAAGAACAAAATTTACAGAGTGGTCTTTAACGAGATAACAAAAAGAGCCGTGCAAGAAGCTATAAAAAATCCACGCGAAATAAATATGGACTTAGTACATGCACAGCAAGCACGAAGAGCTTTGGATTACTTGGTTGGGTTTAATTTGTCACCACTTTTATGGACAAAGTTATCAGGAAGCAAGTCTGCAGGGCGAGTGCAATCTGTTGCACTTAAGCTTATATGCGAACGAGAAGATGAAATTAGTAAATTTATAACACAGGAGTATTGGAGCATAAAGGCAGAAATGCAAAATAGCAAAGATGAGGCTTTTTTTGCTATGCTAAGCCACTATGACAATAAAAAGCTAGAAAAATTTGATATTAAGAATGAAGAAGAAGCAAAGAACTTAGTCAGGGAGATTGAGTCAAGGCAGTATGCTGTAAGCACAGTAGAACGCAAGCAAGTTAAGAGAAACCCGCTTCCTCCATTTATTACTTCAAGCCTTCAGCAAGATGCAGTGAATAAACTGTATTTCAACGTGAAAAGTGTTATGCGCATAGCGCAAAATTTATATGAAGGTATCGATATTGGCGGTGAAACTGTAGGGTTGATAACTTACATGCGTACAGATGGGTTTCATATTGCAGATGAGGCTATAAACTCAATTAGAGGGTCAATTAAGTCATTATATGGTGATAAATATTTACCGCAGTCTCCTCGTAAATATGTAAAAAAGGTCAAAAATGCTCAAGAAGCACATGAAGCAATTCGTCCAACTGATATCAATAGAACGCCGGGTAGTATTAAGGATTACTTAACACCAGAGCAATTTAAATTGTACGATTTAATCTGGAAAAGAACCATTGCAAGTCAAATGGAATCGGCGATTCTTGATCAAGTGGTAGTTGAAATTAGTTCTACTGATCAGAAAGTGATTCTGCGAGCAAGTGGATCAAGTATATTCTTTGATGGTTTTTATAAAGTCTATCAAGATAACATGGAAGCCGAAAATGAAGGCCTGCTACCTGCCATGAAGGAAGGGGAAGCGTGTAAGCTGATTTCAGTTGAGCCAAAACAGCATTTCACTCAACCGCCACCTCGTTATAGTGAAGCAAGTATTGTTAAAAAAATGGAAGAAATCGGTATAGGTCGCCCATCAACTTATGCAACAATTATTTCGGTATTACAAGATCGTGAATATGTTTCATTGGATAACAAAAGATTTATTCCAAGCAGCCGCGGTAAGATCGTGACTATATTTTTAGAAACTTTTTTTCAGCGTTGTGTAGAGTATGACTTTACAGCGCAAATGGAAGAAAGGCTTGATTCAATCTCAAATGGACATGCAGATTGGAAAAAAGAACTAGGCTATTTTTGGGTGCCATTTTTTAATCATGTAAATTCTGTTAAGCAAATGACACATGATGAGATTTTTAGTGGTATTACTGACTTAGTAGTTGATTGGTTTTGTTCAGAGAAAGGAAAAGAAGAAATAGGTAAAAAATGTCCTAATTGCTCTGGTGGTATATTGAAATTAAATTTTGGAAAAGCCGGTGTGTTTCTTGGATGTTCTAACTATCCTGCATGCAATCATACAAAAGAAATTACGGGCAGTAATGACAATTCAGAATATCCAAAAAGTTTGAGTATAGATGATGTGACAGGCCAAGAGGTAATGATCAAAAAAGGTCCTTTTGGACTTTATCTGGAGTTTAATAGTGAGTCAGAAAAGAAAAAAAAGATTTCTGTACCAAAAGATATAAATGTTAATGATATTGATCTAAATACCGCCACTCGATTACTTTCCCTTCCGAAAATAATCGGAGAACACCCAGAAACTGGAAAGGAAGTAAAAATAGGTCTTGGACGATTTGGGTACTATATTCTCTATGATGGTCGATACTTTTCTCTTAAAAAAAGCTCTAAGGAGGTATTAGACACACAATTAAACGAAGCTATACAAATTATTGAGAGCAGCCCACGCAAAGAGCTAAAATCTCTTGGTTTTAATGAAAAGGGAAAAGAAGTTTTTATCTGCAACGGTAGGTACGGATTCTATATAAAATGCGGTAAAACAAACGTTGCTTTGGGCAAAGATATAGATATTGAAAGTATAGATCTGAAAAAAGCCTTAGAGTTGATTAAGAATAAAAAGTAGACTTCTTGCATGATCATATGCTCTTTATTGTCGTTCCAGTGCGTGACGTTGGAACTTAGAAAGAAGAACCTGAGTGGCAGGAAAGAAGCCACTCGGGTGACGAGAACGCTGATTCTGCTACTAGTCAGCGGCCGTAGTAGTGTGACGCAGACGTGCTACCAAGAAAATGTCTCTATAAGAGTTAAGCTTTGCTGGCAAAATGGAAAGTAAGACCAGCTTCTATACCGTGTGTGTGAAAAAAGCTGTTCTGTATAGTAGTAGACATTTGATTATCACCTATTTGTTTACCCATTCCACCTTTTGGCTTATTTTGGCCATTATTAAGGTCGGGACCCCTTAAGGTTTCTGATTCGCACTCACTGCTACCAATAACACCAAAACCTCTATATCCGATATGCATATTTACATCTTCGTTTATGCGATAATCAAGGCCAGCTTTGAATTGACCTGCAGGTCTTATTGACGTTTTTTCAAACATCGTCATTCTTGTTCCACCAATTCCAATGCCAACGTAAGGAGAAAAAGAGAAACGTTCACTTTTCCAATGATGATAAACGTTTGCCATTATAGATGCGTTTTCAATTTGGTCATGATTAATAATTGATCCATATTTACCTTCACTTTCTATGTACGATATTGTCATTTGGCCGCTTGTTAAACCAATATTATCCACTTTTACAGAAGAATACATCCCTTCCAATTCAGCTCTATAGATATTATTACCCAGTTCTCCTGTGTAACCAAATGCTACACTTGCAGCAAAAGGTGGATTATAATCTCCTTTATACTTACTTAGTAGCTGACCTTTTGTGTCCTGAGAATTCCTATCATTTATAGACACCATATTAGCGCTTGTAGCATCTTGACCTCCAATTTTTGCTTTTAACTCACCAAAGTTCAAATATTGACCGTAATATCCACCACCAAAGTAAAACCCTTCTGCTTCACTTGCAAAGGATTGTTGTGACAACAATAAAGCAAGTGCTGTAACTGCTAACGTTTTTTTACTCATCATGACTACTCCTCTAGTTAAAATAGCTACTTTAATACTAATTAATTAAAAATGGTTTAATATGAAAAACTGACCTTACCCAGAAAAAGTAGAGAGGAAGTCAGGAGAGTAGACCAGGAGAACTTCCCTCCTGGCCCCTCGCAGAACCCTACGCGAGACTCTTGCCTCATAAGGCTCCCACTAGTCATTGCCCTAATCCTATACTTAATTTCCAGTGCACAAAAAGATTTGGTCTACTCTTTGCGATTCTTTCTAGTAACTTAGCTGCTTTGGTCTTATGCCTATTCAGCTTCTTGTACTTTGTCTGCAACCACTTTCTGAGTTTCCTATTAAACATTCTTATTATGCTATCTAGTGCAGTTATATGATGCTTCCCGTAATAGTTAAACCACCCTCTCAGGATTGGATTACATATTCGTGATATATCTTCTATTTCCAAGTTTGTTCTTCTAGCAAATTTCCAGCTTCTAATTTCTTTCTTCATCTTGTTCAGGCTTTCTTTACTTACAGTTGGAGTAAAACTTACAAACAGACTACTATCTTTTCTATTTCGTACAAGTCTTTTTCGAAATTCATATCCAAGAAATGTAAATGACACATTCTCATGATTATCCATTCGTTTTCCATCTTGACAGTAGATAATTTTGGTCTTTGTATGCTTTACTTCCAATTTGCAAATCTTCAGTCTCTGTTCAAGTTGAGTTAAAAATAGTTGTGCTTGGTACACAATGTATAACACCATCATCAGCATATCTTGCCCACTTTACACTTGGATATTCTCTTCTCATCCATGCATCAAAGCTGTAGTGCATGAATAGATTGCTTAAGATAGGACTAACTACCCCGCCAACAATGTTGCAAATTTTTCTTTTCTTCTCGATTATTTCCAGGAGAGTTTGGTAGCTCTTTTACACGAAATACCACATTTACGTCCTCAAGGTTAATTTCAATTCTCTTGACTAACGTTCTAATAATATCACGTTTAGTTAGCCAGCCTGCGTTATCAAGGTTTGATGTAATATTGGAAGAAAAGTCTTCTAAATTGGTTATAACCAAAGTTAATTCCTGTTTTAATTTCTTTTGATCGAATATCCTTTTCTTCTCCTCTTCAATTGTTTTTAAACTTTGTTTCATTGCTTTAATTCGTGGTTCAAATTCTTCTTGATTATTGAGCATAACTATCAATAAGTCTAGCAATACCACGTTTTAATTTATTTTCTTGTTTCTCTAGTAAATCGCTTTTTTGATCCCATGATGATTTTTTAAGCTCTGAAAGTCTACGCCTGTATTCTTCCAAAACCCTATTTGGATTTTTCAATAAATGCTTAACCTCTTCCCACACGGCTGTTTCTAATGCATCTGTACGAATGTGTTTATTATCACAAATTTTATTACCACCAAAACGGTAAGAATCTCTACCTATACAACGATAATAAGCATAATGATCAATTTTTTCTCCTCGCTTATTTCTTACAGGACTTCCGTAATATGCATAACGACAACGCTTACATACTTGTAGTGAATGTTTTGCTCCTCTTTCTCTTGTCCTTGCTATTTTTCTATTTTCAGCTAATTGTTCTTGAGCTATATCAAATACATCTTCGTCCACTATATTTGGCACTTTAACATAAATCCAATTTGCTTTTTCAACAGAATAGGTAGAGTAATTATCTTTCGGTTGTTCACAAGAATGTTTCTGTGGTCTGATATGTTGTACCTACTTTTGTTTTACCAAAAGCCGCTTGTCCTTTGTAAGCAGGATTTTTTAACATACCCCAAATCACACTTCTATCCCAGCACTTTTTTCCTGTTCGTGTTATAATAGACATAGTGTTTAGCCGACGACACACTTCCCCAACTTTCTCTTCCTACCCACAAAAATACTTTCCTAACAATATTAGCTTCTTCTTCGTTTATTTCAAATAAAGCTTGTCCTCCTCCCATATATTTATCTATATAACGATAACCATAAGGAGCTCCTCCCATTACGCTTACACAACCTTTATTAGCTGCGTAAATCTTTCCGCGACGACTTCGTTCCATAATTTTCGCTCGTTCATATTCTGCTATCATACCTTGCATTTGTAACAGTAACTGAGATTCTGGATTATTGTTAATCTCATAATTTAAGAAAACCGTTTCTGCTCCTGCTTTCTCAAATTCTTCAAATTTGATATGCATATTTCCTAGATAAGCGATCAGGTGAATGAATCTATCAATTTTACCTTCTGTTACTTTATCATGTAATTTTTCTAGATCAGGACGGACTAACACTGTAGCCATTGTCAATAAATTTATACTCACTTGTACCCATCCGTACTAATTTGCTTCTCTAAAGCTGCAACTTGACTTGCTATTGTATTTTCTTGTGCTTGTTTCCCTGAAGAAACTCTTGCATATAAACTCACTGTTACCATTTGATCCTCCTTGAATCCCATTTTTATGTTTTAAATTTTTTTGGCTTACTTGCTTTGACACGGCTTTTTCATAAGCATCTAACAAATACTTTTCTGCCAACTGGTTAGTTTCATAGCTACAGCTAATCCGTATAGCTAATCTCTTATTCCCCATGAACTTTCCTTGAAATAATATGTTCATATCATTCATTGAAACTGATGGTTAATTGATTGTTGGCACTATAAATAAATGGCACTCTTGTTTTTGGACATAGAAGTTTTCGAGAAATGCTTTTCTCTAATTTTACGTTTTTTGCAACATTGTTGGCGGGGTAATTACACCACTGCCATTAAGTTAAGGGAAAGAGAAGTTAAGATTGGACAAAAAATTTGAAGTGATTGATAATTATGGTAAATACTAGGGTGAATTTTTAAGAAAAGGGAGTCTGAAAAGTGCAAGTTATTTAAAAAAGTAATAATTGCAGGTTATTTTGCAAAGAATGTACTAATGCAATGATACTGAAAAGATATCTTGAATTTAAAACACATGTTTTCTAGCTCTTTTCTGGTAGTTGAGTGAACGAATATCAGATATCTTATGACGATCAACTCTTCTCCCTTTTCTTACCACTAAAGTGTTCATCAAAAATAACTGTGATAGTCGATCCATAATGCAGTCTATGTCTGACTCTGTAGAAAAAATATCAAAGGCTAAGTTTTTAATCGCATTAAATGAGACAGATTTATTGATGCTTTTTTTTAGTTTACTATTCTGTGCGCTCAATGTCTCTTCATCATCTTCTATCATGATACTTTCTAGATTACTGATGAAGATAGTTGACCAAAAATCCTACTTGATAGTTTCAATACTTTTTCCTGTGAAATTCTCTAAATTTAATCTTCCCTTCAGCCTAGAAAAAAATGTTTCTACTCCCCAGCGCAAGTAATATAATCTCTCAAACTCTTCGACTGTAAAACTTTGCTCATCTAACAGAGATGTTACTAACACTTCAACTTCTCCAGAAGAAAGTATTATTTTGACTAACCTGAATTTCATCTCATCAGGTAATCCTAGCTTTCGTAGCTGTCTTGCTACTTTAATAGGTGCGGTAGACACTACCACCATACTAGATGGGCTTTCCGGCTTAAACATAGCGTTTATTTCATTGAAAGACGAACTTGGACAGCGAATTATATAATTGATTTTCCTTCCTGTAAGCTCAGCAAGAAATCGATAAGATACGTATCCTCTATCACAGATTAACAAATCGTCTGATTTTATGGATTCAAGCATACCGATCGCTAAATCAACCTCATAGCTGTCACCTCTACTTAGCACAGATTTTATTGCAATATTATTTAGCACATCGTAGCAAACTTCAAAGGTTGCACTTGTATAGTCTTCAAATCTCTGGATTCCATTCCATACTGCTCTTGAGCCAAACTCGCCTATTATTTTGTCGCTCTTTGGCAGAATCAGTATTGAAGCATCAAATGCAAGTACTCTGAAGCCATGGTGGGTTTTAAATTCCTGATCTTGGTAGTATAGGGAAACTATATCATCATTTAACTCTGAAAACGCAGTATGCTTTAGCTTCTTTCTTGCTTGAGTAAATGCACTTGCCGTAATTGTGTAATCTTTTCTTGTATGCAGAACAAACTCATTAAGCATTACTTGTAATGACTTTACACTCTTTCTAAAAATCAGGAGAAATACATTAATGAAGGGCAGCTTTCTTTTTCGTGAGAAGTCTTTTGAGGATGCTCTGTGTGCGTTTATAAAGTTTAAACTCATCAATTTATTTTTTATAAACATGATTATTCTTTTTTTTACTCATGTCATTACTTCTTTTAATTTGTGGATCTTACCTGATTTTACAATACAGTCCATCACTTTCCCTTAACTTAATGGCAGTGGATCCAATACACTCCTGTTGATTCCATGGCTATTGTAGTAACTTTGCACCTCTTTAACCACTTTGCTAAGTTATAAAGATCTTCTGTGAAGCAGCAGAATTTTTGTATATTCTGTTTATCTCTTCCTTCTGGTACACATACATAATGCACAGATATCTATTCCTGCCGCATCAGACCTCTAATTTACTTTTTGTTTTTGCCATTTCTAACCTCCATCATATAATAATTGAAAAGCACTTCAGCTTGGAACGGTTGAATTATACGCTCTTCTAATCGAGGTAGTCTCAAAGACTCCATCAGTGATTTTCCTTCCAAAACCATGCTAACCTACGGGCACTAAGGCACCATTGCCTACTCGGCTATAACTGCAGAAGCGCTTCTCCGTAAAATTATATTCAAAAAAGTAGAAAATAGGAGTTTCTTTCTGGTTTGACAGGTTTTGTATCTGTCCGATGCTAACCTTGTGGATACAGAATTAGAGCCATTTAGGTCTTTCTACGATACCGTCCAGCCTATACTTTTGAGGAGGGAACTCTTATCTTTCTTACAGATTTTATATCTAAGAGGAGAAACAGAGTTCTTCCCTCCTCCACCTAATGCTTAAGCTTAAAACATTAGATGCTTTTTACAAGATACAAGAAGGGAAGCGGTAAAAATTATTTTAGACATTAAACAATAAAATTAGTAATTTATAGACTCTTTAAAAAAAATTATCTTATTTTAGATCAAGATTTCTTAAAAAATAAATATAATAAATAAACCTTAAATGGTTGCTATATTGGGCGTATTCTCTTAACTTGACGCCTATAGTTGAAACCACTATCTTTTTATATTAAAACTGTCATATATACTATAGTATGATAAGCATAGACAGATATAGCTAAGGGATGTTCCATATTGTGGCAGAGCTTACTTTAGGAGATGTTTTTTATAGGTTTGATGTTATAATTAAAATATGACAAAAACAAGATCAAATTTGAAAAAAAGGTTAAAACAAAAGTTTGTAGTGCTGACCTTATTGATAAACGCTTTATTTGTCTCATATTTTCTCATAAAAAACACAGGAAATACTTTTAATCAAATTATAGTCAAAGAAATAAATATAGGAGCTGACAATGAAAAATAAACAACCACAAAATAAAAAAGAGAATCTTTACGTAACGTATTACATAGATGCTTTAGCTTCAGAAAAGTCCTCTACGCAAAATACTTTGGAAAGTTATCGTTCAGATTTACATCAACTTGAAAAGTTTTTATTAGAAGGAAGCACTACCTTAGTTGGTGCAAGTAAAGCTAATATTAAAGATTATGTAAACTTTTTATATACACAAAAAAAATATAAAAGTAGCTCCATATCAAGAAAAATTTCTGCTATAAGAAATTTCTATAAGTGCCTATTTAATGATGGAATAATAGACTTTAACCCAGCACCGGCTAGTGATAATGAATTAAAAAATCCAAAGGTTTCTCGTCCTTTGCCTAAGTGTTTAAGTATTCAAGAAATATTTTCGCTCATGGAAACAGTAAAAAAACCAGCAAGCGGATCAAATAAAGAGATGAGCAATAAAAGGCTATGTGCAATTTTAGATATCCTTTACTCTTCCGGGATGCGTATTTCTGAACTAATTAATATGAAGTTATGTGAAGTATCAAATTTAGTAAACAGTAACGGTAAAGAAGGCTATATAATAATAAAGGGAAAAAGTGGCAGAGAAAGGCAAATCTTTTTTAATGAGCAAGCATTGCAAAGCCTTAAAGATTACTTATCAGTTCGTGAAAATCTGCTCCCTAACAACAAAAAATCTGATTGGCTATTTCCAGGTGATAAACCTAATAAACCAATTACAAGGCAAAGGATTGGTCAATTAATAAAGGAATTAGCAGGAAAGTGCAATATTGATAAAAATAAAGTCTCTCCACATGTGATTAGGCATTCTTTTGCTACCCATCTACTAAATAGCGGAGCAGATATTGTGTTGATACAGAAAATTCTTGGCCATACTAACCTTTCTACAACACAAATATATACTCATATTGCTAACGAAAAGTTAAAGGACAAACTAGCTAATTCGCATCCTATTACTCAGATGATCAATAATTAAACTTATTGTTTTTAACTTGTAATAAAGTTAAATTTAAATAAATTTATGTGAGTTTGTGATTGCAAGTTTATTGTTTAACTTATTCCTTATATTATGGGAAGTATTCTATACTTTAATTACTCTCCCTGTAATTTTCTTTTCTGAGTGTGTAATAACCATTTTTCTCGTCTGTTCGGTGAAGGTTGTATTATTCACGCTGCGTTTATTATGTGGCATTAAATATGAAGTGAGGGGAATGGAAAACATTCCTCAGCAACCTTTTATCATTGCATCTAAACACCAATCTCCATTTGAAACATTTATTTTTATACTACTATTTAGAAAAGCGGTTTTTATTTTAAAACGTGAATTGAAATGGATTCCATTCATTGGTTTACATCTTATAGCGCTGAAAATGATTTTTATTAACCGTTCAGATGGTATCAGTTCTATACGCCATATAATTAAACTAGCAAAAATGCATATAAAAGAAAATAGAAGCATAATAATATTTCCTGAAGGTACAAGAACAACTATAAACCAAAATATAAAATATCAACCAGGTATTGCTGCTTTATATAGCGTATTATCTGTTCCCGTGTTACCGGTTGCTTTAAACACTGGTTTGTTTTGGCCAAAAAGCATACTTTCTCTGAGAAAAAATCCCGGAAAGGCAGTAATAGAAATATTGCCCCCAATATATCCTGGGTTAAACAAAAATGAATTCTTGCAAAGTTTAGAAAAAATTATTGAAGAGAGAAGCAGTGGATTAATTGCAGAAAAAACTGATATTGCAAATTAACAAAAAAACTTTATAATTAAAAGAAAAGTACAGGTATTAATATATGGCAAATCATAAGAGTGCTAAAAAAATGATAAAGGTAATAGCAAAACGCACTTTAATAAATAAGATGCGGAAAAGTAAAACTCGCACTGCTATTAGAAAATTGGTCGATGTAATCAAGTCTGGTGATAAAGAGAATGTTGTCTTAGCATTTCGGGATGCTGAATCTAATTTACACAAGTGTGTGAGTAAAGGTGTTCTTCATAGAAATACTGCTGCGCGTAAAATAAGTCGCTTAAATGCAAAAGTAAAAGCATTGATGACAGCATAATATGGTTAATTTAAAGTTAATCGGATTAATATATACTCTTCAGTTTGTATATTCTGTATAAAATTTAAGTAGCTTGAGTGATGGATAAAAAAGCATTATTAGAACTAAGTAATGGATTAAAAATTGAGCTACCCATATTAAGTGGAACAATAGGTCCTGACGTGTTGAATATCAAGGATTTATATAAGACGACAGGATTATTCACTTATGATCCGGGGTTTGTTTCCACAGCTTCATGTTCTTCTTCGATTACATTTATTGATGGAGATGAAGGAGTTCTTAAATATAGGGGACATGATATAGCTGATTTGGCAGAGAATAATAGTTTTACTGCTGTGGTTTATTTATTACTCTATGGTGAATTACCCAATTCAGAGCAACACAAAAAATTTCTTCTAAAAATACAAGAATCATCCAAAGTATCAGAGCAAGTTACAAATGTAATCAAAGCATTTCCAAGAACTGCTCACCCTATGTCGATTTTAATTGCATGTCTTGCAAATTTGTCAGCATCTTACCATGAAAAGCATGGCAACAATATCAATGGTGAAGATTTGGATTTTGGAATTTCTGCAATAGCACAAGTTCCTGCAGTTGTTGCAATGATATACAGGCATATCAATGGTCAGAAATTCATAAATGCCAATAATGAATTGAGCTATAGTGAAAATTTCTTAAAGATGATGTTTGGTGATGCTGTTGATAACACCCTTTTTGCACAAGCTCTGGATAAAATATTTACTCTCCATGCCGATCATGAACAGAATGCTTCTACGGCAACTGTCAGATTAGTAGGGTCAGCTGGTTCTAATCTATTTGCAAGCCTTTCTGCAGGAATTGCTACACTTTGGGGTCCAGCACATGGTGGAGCTAATGAGGCAGTTATAAATATGCTGAAGGAGATAGAGCAAAGTGGAGATGTAGATAGATTTATTGAAAAAGCTAAAGATGATAAAGATCCATTTAAACTAATGGGATTTGGACATCGTGTTTATAAAAGTTACGATCCGCGCGCGCGTATATTAAAGGATGCTTGTTATGAGATTCTAAGTAAATTAGAGCAAAATAATGAACTACTTAAAATTGCAAAAAAACTTGAAGAAATAGCTTTAAAGGATGAATATTTCATCGTACGTAAGTTATATCCAAATGTTGATTTTTACTCAGGTATAATAATGAATGCTATCGGTATCCCTTCAAGTATGTTTACACCTATTTTTGCACTTGCAAGAACCACTGGCTGGGTTGCTCAGTGGTATGAAATGATAAACGATAAAGAAACCAAGATTTGTAGGCCAAGGCAGCTCTACCTTGGCAAGTAAAATTTCATTCATAATTTTTTTGTAACTTCTTTAGAATTTTTCTACTACAGAAGCAGTAGGGCCAAAACTTTGACCCTACTTAAGTAAATTTATTCTGAAAAATCTCTTTCACCAACTGGTACACGTGCACGCGATTCTGTAGTAGATGATTCAAGTTTTGAATCGGGCGAAGGACATGATTTGCCAGAGGATTCTAAAAAATGAACACCACCACTATCTCTATTATTTTTTTTCATTCCGTCTGATATATCTGTAGATTCTGGTTGCTTACGTTTTGGAGATTGACGTTTCATTGAAAATCTTTTAATAAGTGAAGTAGAGTCTTTCTCAGGTGAACTATCACTTGAAGAACATGCAGCAGAACCCTTAGGTTTCGGAGGTGTAGTCTCAATACCACTATCTCTATCTTCTCTTTCTTGAGGTAGCGTTTTTGGTAGAGGAGAATCAAGTGGTGGTGACAATTTTGGCACACGCGCAGGATCAATGGATAGCTGATGATCTTTGTTGATTACAGAGCTCTCTATGATCTTATCCATCACACAGTAAGCAATGTCTGGGTTAGCAAAATCTATTGCATATATTTGTCTGACACCATACGTTGGCAGACCTCTTTCTGCAATATCATTTTTTAAATCACGCAACACTTCTTTACCACCAAACACCTCATTATTAATATGGTTAATTTCTTTCTCATTCAAAAACTCTATATAATTACCACAATCAACAATAGGAGCTAAAATTGAAAACTCATCTTTACTTTCTTTATGGGAGGTATGCCACATAGAATTAATGGGTAAGTGCGGAAGTGCCTTACGAATTAAATCAACCACTGCGAACTTCAGAGTCTCATTCATTTTATTCTCGGCACTTGGAACTTGAAAACAACGACATATCACGGATACTTCATCCTTTACTATGTCTTTAATAAGCTCAGGATTATCAAAAACGCTTTTCTTTATATACACATAATTTCCCTTCTCTTGTAAAAAATCCTTAGTTTTTTTAGGACCATTTTCATAATCTATTATCCTCGATGAAAGAAATTCTACAAAAGAATCTTGCAAACTTTTTTTATGACATTCCGCACCATATAGATAAGATCCCTTATCAAAGACTTCATCGACTATATTATCATCTACATCATCTAGATTCAAATCCTCTTCCTTTATAATAGTAGAGGTTGCATATCGCGCAAGTTCATTAGCTAGCAAAAACTTTAGATTAGAAACCACCTTTTTACCCATTGGCACCAAAAGTTTATTATCTTTAGTCAAATTCACTTGATCAAAGTTAAAAGGAAAAAATTTTGTATAAAAACAATCATCAAGAATAGTTTCATCTGGACAAAATCTTTCTATTACTTTTTCTTTCATATTGCTCAAGTACTTCTTGCGCTGATTAATATCCATATTTTTATCAAATGAGAGAACAATATGATTTTCCTTAGAAGGGAAAAGACTTCGCTTCACACTTTTTACTTCTACAGTACAATTAGTAACAACAGCATCACTAAAACGAAGAATACTATTAAACGCTTTTACTAATTCTTGATTTATTTCACTTGTATTAGGCATAACACTACCTCCCTAATTAAATTAATATAATTACTTACTACCCCTACTACTGCCCTGACCACTCTTATCACTACTGGATTGATTTTGTTTCATTTGTTCTTCCTCACGCTTAATTCTCTCGCTAAAATTATCCATTCTCTTTAGATCTAAGTATTTTTTCTCAATCCTTGTTCTCTCTGAATCAGGTGCTTTTTTGTTTGGATCATTATTACTATCCATATAAACCTCTCAATTAAAATATTATGTAATCAGTATATTAAAAATAAATTATCAGCACAAGCAGTTTTTTTATATTTTCTAGCATAAATTTTATTTGCCATTTTTATATCCAGTGTCAAGCACTGGGATGACAACGGAGGGGCTACTTGAATGACATAGAGAGGAAGTACTGGGATGACAACCTGTTAATATAAACTTTCTGGATTCCAGTGTCACACGCTGATCGAAGGGGCTAACACCCCTTTGGTACATTACGCACTGATTTCCATTCAAGACGGTGTCATCCCAGTGCTTGACACTGGGATATAGTAAACTTATTTACTGTATATGAAAAGTTATTATATTTATATACTTGCAAGTGAACGCAATGGAACCCTATATACAGGTATAACATCAAATTTGACTAAACGAATTTGGGAACACAAAAGCAAAGCCATCTCTGGTTTCACGTCAAAGTACAATGTTTGTAAACTAGTCTATTTTGAAGAATTTCAAGACATAAATTTAGCAATTAGTAGAGAAAAACTCCTGAAAAGTTGGCAGAGAAAATGGAAAATAAACTTAATTGAAAAAACAAATCAAGAATGGAAAGATTTATATGATGAAATTGTATCTGGATGACGGTATTTGAGTACACAATTTTATGAATATTGTAATCAAACAGACCAAGAAAGATGTCATGAAAGTAGCTGACATTGGCATCCACTCTTCTTTTTTCCTAGATCCCAGTGTCAAGCACTGGGATGACACCTTTCCTTATGGACTTAAGTCACAACTGTACGAACATTGCAATATGGCACATAATAAACGATCAATTCTTGGCACTGGCTCCCATTCAAGACGGTGTCATTCCAGTGCTTGACACTGGAATCTAACTTTTACCATAATCATTAGAAAATGTTGTATTTTAACATTACTTTTATATTCCTGAATTTAACTGGATTCCAGTGTCACGCACTGGAATGACAACCTGTTAATATAAACTTTCTAGATTCTAATGTCACGCGCTGATCAAAGGGGCTAACACCCTTTTGGTGCATTACGCACTGATTTCCATTCAAAACGGTGTCATTCCAGCGCGTGACGCTGGAATCCAGAAGAAAAAAATGGATCCCAGTACTGGGATGACAACGAAGGGGCTACTTGAATGACAAAAAAAGAGAGAACCATTACGATCTCTCTTTGCTAACTGAAGAAGTATGATTCTCAACTTTTATATTAGTTAATCCTTCTGGCCGCTCCACAGGAGCATTAGACTTTTGCTGATTATTCATTGAACGATTGCGTGTAGAAGATTTTCTTACCTCTGCTTTCATAAAATCACCACCTCGTTGTCTTTTAACTCTCCTCCTTGGTATCTTTTGCTCTTTTTCTGGAGCAGGTGGGCACACAGCTACCTTTGGTTTTTCAGTTTTGTCTTCTTTTTTACTCACTTTTTCCTGTTTTTGTATTTCACTATTTTTGTGGTTTATAACAAATTTAGGTGAAGTGTCCACTAATTTTTCTACAGGTAAAAGAGCACGTTCTTGCTTATTCAGAGTGATTGGCATTGGAACTTTGGATGAAAAGTCAAAGAGGTGAACTGGTGCGATTTCATTCACTTTTATTTCTACTTCTTGACAAACTTCTTTTTCTTTTGTTTTTTCCGCTTTTTTGTCTTCCTTTTTCTCGATTGCATCTTGCCCTACTACTGCTGCTAAATCAACTGCAAAAATTTCTGTAAACATTGCAATAACAGAGCCAACAAGGAAAGTTTGAAGCTTCAACTTTAAATTTTGCAATGCTTGCAAACGTTCTAGTATTGCTATTTCTTCCTCAGGAGATAACCCACCACTGAGTAATTTCTCCTGCAATTCTTTTATCTCTTTGTCTAGCCTCTTGTCCCAACTTAAATCTAAATTGTTTTTGAAGATCTTTTTGATTAACTCCTTAAGCTTATCACGCAAAAACTTGATTATTGAAAGAAGCAGATTTTTCTCTTTCTTCTCTTTGAGCATTTTGTAAACTTTCGGGTCTACATTTACTTCAAAAAGATTAAAGAGGGATTCAAAGAAATTTGCAAATGCTCCTTGATTATCACCAGCAAAGTAATCCTCATCGTTTTTTATCTGTAGCTCTACTTGAGACAATGTTTCATCAACGTAACTCGCAGCCTGACGCTCAAGCTCTATTCTCTTGAGCTCAGCTTTTCTGGCAAGCTCCTCTATGAATCCTTTTAATTCATTGATCTTCTGCTCTGCAGAGAGATCTTGCTCCCTAATTCGACTAATGAAGATTGAACTATCGTCGTTTCCGTTATTACTTGAAAAATTTTCCATCATTTTTTCTCCCTCAATTGAATTACTGTTTTCGTAGCTACTTAGAAAACTTTTGACCATTTTACCCCTACATAAAACTCAATTTTACAGCATCAAATATTTAATAAATATTAATCTTAAAATATCAATAAAATTATTGACATTTTTAACTTATGCTATATGTAGCTTAGCATACATTACATAATCTTTCAAGAACATCTTTACTATACTCTAGTATTCTTATTTGCCCACACAACACCTGCAAAACATACAACAAGAGAACATTATAATATTTATTATGTCAATAATCCAAGAGTATATTGACATGCTAACATATGCCTGAATTGATGCTGAGGTATTCCTTCGCTTGATCAGTTAAAACACGTCCTCTTGGTGTGCGCTTTACAAAGCTGATTTTGATTAAATAAGGTTCTACTGTTTCCTCAATATTGCCAACATCTTCAGATAGCGCAATAGATATAGTGTCAACTCCAATAGGTCCTGAGGTGTTAAACAAAAATCTCAGATAATCCATATCTAATTTATTTAGTCCCATTTTATCTATGCCCAATTTTGATAGTGCAGAGCCGGCAATTTCACAGGTAATTTTTTTATCATCTTTTACTTCAACAAAATCCCTTATTCTTCTGAGTAATCTCAAAGCAATTCTTGGAGTACCACGCGCACGGCAGGCAATTTCCCGTGTAGCATCTTCTTCAATTTCAGCAGAAAGAACTCTTGCACCTCTTTTTATAATATCAACCAGTTCCTCGAAAGAATAAAACTCAAGATGCAAAGGGATGCCAAAACGATCCCTAAGCGGTGCAGAAAGCAGTCCAAGCCGCGTTGTTGCCCCAATCAGTGTAAATGGTGGTAAATCTATTCTTAAAGTGCGTGTAGATGGGCCCTCACCTACTAATATATCCAGGCAAAAGTCTTCCATAGCAGTATATAAAACTTCTTCAATGCTGCGGTTTAATCTATGGATTTCGTCGATAAATAAGACATCTTTTGCATTTAAAGTAGTGAGTACTGCAGCTAAGTCCCCAGCTTTACTGAGCAACGGACCAGAAGTTGCACGAAAGCTAACCCTTAACTCCTTAGAGACAATTTGTGCTAAAGTTGTTTTGCCAAGCCCTGGAGGACCATAGAGTAATACGTGATCCAAGGCTTCAGCTCTCGTCTGTGCAGCGTTTATAAACACTTTTAAATTTTGTATTAAGTCTTTTTGCCCGACAAAATCATCAAGTTGCTCAGGCCTGATATTTAAATTGCGTACATCTTCAGAATATTCCTTACTACATGATATTGATTTCATAGTGTTTTAAGCGCCATACGAATAATATCTCTAGTGTCCAAGTTTTGTGATTCATCCTCTATTTTTTTTATCATATTATAAGCTTTTGTTCTTTCATATCCAAGATTGATCAGAGCTGAAAGGGCATCTTCACTAATTGGATGAAAATTATTGTTATTTATCTCTAATTTACTTACTTTGCCACTCAGCTCAGTGATAATTCGATTTATGAGCTTCGGGCCAAGTCCACTCACCTTAAGTGCTAGTTTATCCTCATTCATAATTGCCAAAAACAGCTGTTCTGGAGTTAGTTTACTCAAAATTGACATTGCGGTTTTATAGCTAACACCGCTCACTTTAACTAGTAAACGCAGACACTGCTGTTCTTCTTTACTTATAAAACCATATAGCTGAGCAACGTTTTCTCTGCCATTTGCATAAGTGTCGATAAGTAATTTTACTCTATTTCCGATTGAACAAGCACTTAAAGTTTTGGCTGAAAGGTATACTATGTGGCCAATACCATTCACATTCAGGATTATGTGATCGCTGCACACTTCATCAACTATTCCGCTTAGATTTCCTATCATTTTTAGTATTGCATAAAGTTCAGTTTAAATGCTCCTGAATCTTAGGTCAAGCAAACGAACATTATAACAGTAGCTCCTTGACAAATTCCTCCAGTCTTATTATTATGGTGTTAAGGTTCTTTTCGACTCAAAACTTGTTTTTAATCCGCGCGGGTTCAACAACAGAAATTCAGTAAAAAGCTTGGGTATCTATTGACTAAGTAGTAGAAATTTCTATCTTTGGTGAAATTAAGGTAATTGTTTGCTGTTTGCAAAAATATTTGCATAATTTAAGTAACATTACTTGATAAAAATTAACTATGGAGCTTAATAAGATTGCAGCATCGATTTTACTTTCTGGATTAATAATTATGATGGTGAGTAATGTAGTTGATATGCTCTACAACCCAGAGGATTCTAAAATAGAGCACCAAACAATAGTAGCAGCCAGCAATGAGCTTCAGCAAAAAATTGAACAAGTGGCACTTGATATTGGAGCACTCATGCAGAACGCTAGCTTTGAAAAAGGTAAATCAGCAGCAAAAAAATGTATAGCTTGCCATAGTTTTGAGAAAGGTGGAATGAATAAAGTAGGACCAAACTTATGGAACGTGGTTGGAAATAAAAAGGCCCATCTTGGCAGCTCATTCAATTATTCAAAAGCACTACTTGAAAAAGGTGGAAAATGGGGGTATGATGAGCTATTTGCTTTTTTAAAAAATCCAAAAGCCTACATAAAAGGTACACGTATGGCATTTGCAGGCATTTCCAACTCAAAAGAGATTGCAGATCTAGTCAGTTATTTACGCCAATTAAGTGATAGTCCGGTTGCTTTGCCAAAGTAGTATGGGTTATTGTAAATTACTTGATGGAAGTAATGGTCATATAGCATATCGAAAGCTACAAGGAAAGAAAGCTTCTATAGTTTTTTTTTGTGGATTTGCATCCAATATGGATGGAACTAAAGCAACTGCCATTTACAAATTTTGCCAAGAAAGTGACGTAGCACTTGTGCTCTTTGATTATCTTGGCCATGGTAATTCAAGCGGTGACTTCACTAATTATACAATAAGTGATTGGCAAAAAAATTGTGCTAAAGTGATAAGCGAATTAACTAGCAACAAACAAATAATTATAGGTTCAAGTATGGGAGGATGGCTGATGTTGCTCACTGCCCTTCAATTTCCAGAAAAAATTGCAGCATTAATCGGCATATCGTCTGCTCCTGACTTCACTGAAGATTTAATATTTAAGCAATTGTCAGATAAACAAAAAGAAGAGCTGGTCTCTAAAGGTGTAATAGATTTTACTTCAGGGCATTGTACATACAAAATAACTAAAAATTTGATTGAAGATGGCAGAAAGAACCTTCTTTTAAACAAAGAAACAATAGATATAAATTGTCCTGTGCGCTTGCTGCATAGCATTAATGATAAAGATGTTCCTTATCAAGTTTCATTAAATTTAGCTGAAAAAATCAAATCAACAGACGTTGAAGTACACTTAATAAAATCAGCAGAACACAACATGTCTGATAATCATTCACTGAAAATTTTATTTAAGACCATTAGAGAATTTTTGCCAGAAGGAATATATAGTTGAAGTAATTTGGTATCCGTTCAGCAAAGTGGCAAAATAGGTAGACAAGATAAATCAAAAAATCAAGAAAAGGCAAGTTTACAACAATCCAAGTGGATTACACTCTCCTTGTAAACAATGTTCGTACAGCTGTGCTTCAACAGCAGGCGTTACTCTTGATCACCTCAACATTTTCTCTTGGCAGTTCTTTAATAAATCGAGAAGTGCGCATTGGTTGCCACTGATTATTAATTTCCCTCCTATCTGCACATGAAATGATTAACCTTTCTTTGGCTCTGGTTATTCCAACATATGCAAGTCTTCTCTCTTCCTCTAAAGCTTTACCGCTTTTATCCTCAAAAGATCTTTGATGAGGGAATAATCCTTCTTCCCAACCAGGTAAAAACACACACGGGAATTCAAGCCCTTTAGCTGCATGAAGAGTCATAACATATACAGTGTCATCGCTATTCATGTTATCTACTTCCATCACCAGGCTGATGTGCTCTAAAAAAGTTGTGGCATTATCGAAATTCTTTAAAGATGAGATGAGCTCTTTGACATTTTCTATTCGTGCTAAACCTGTTATTCCTTCATCTTCAAGCATTTCAATATACCCTGATTGATTTGCTATAGTTTTTACAAATTCGCAAAGCGGTTTAACGCTTACCATTTCTTCCCAAGCTTTAATTTTATTTAAAAAATCATTTAGTGAGAGTTTAATTCTTTCGGTTACTTGATCACTATTAACTAATATTTTTGCTGCCTCAAAAAAAGAAATTTTGTTATCCTGAGCAGTCGTGTATATTTTCTTTAGAGTTGTAGCTCCTATGCTTCTCTTTGGCCGATTTACGATCCTTTCAAAAGCTAAGTCATCATTATTGTTTGTAATAAGTCTTAAATATGCGATTATGTCCCTAACTTCCTGACGTTCGTAGAATTTTACGCCACTTATAATCTTATAGGGAATTGAATATTTTATAAAATACTCTTCGAGAACTCTAGTTTGAAAAGTGGCCCTGACCAGCACTGCAATGTCACTAAATCTGTATTTATTGAGCTTTAATATCTGTTCGCTTATGAATCTTGCTTCAGCTTTTCCGTCCCATAATTTTATTAGATTTACCTTTTCCCCTTCAACGTTTATTGTCCACAATTTTTTTTCTAAACGAGTCTTATTGTGATTGATAACATATGACGCAGTTGCAAGTATATGGGATGTTGACCTGTAGTTACACCCCAGTTTAATGGTTTTTGCATTTTTAAAATCATCGGAAAATTTCAAAATATTTTCAATTTCTGCACCACGCCAACTATATATCGATTGATCGTCATCTCCTACACAACAAATATTTGAGTGCTCTTTTGCAAGGTATTTTAGCCAAAGATATTGTATTGCATTTGTATCTTGATATTCATCTACCATGATATATTTAAACTTGTTTTGGTAGTAGGACAGAATCTCATTCTCTTGATTAAAAAGTTGTATGTTATATAACAATAAGTCACCAAAATCGACAGAGTTAAGGAATTTCAACCTTTCTTGATATTGGTGATAGACTTTGAGTGCAGTCACGTATAGTGGCCTAAATGATTGAACATCTTCTACTTCAGACGGCAATAAACACTTCTCTTTCCATTGCTGGATGGTATTCATAATGGTCTTACATTTTTCTGATAAGCTATCAGAGCTTATTTCACTCATGATATTTTTTATTACTTGTAATTGATCATCCACACCAATGATTGTGAAATTGGAATTTAAGCCCACAATTTCAGCATGATAACGTAAAATTTTTGCTGCAATTGCGTGAAAAGTGCCAAGCCATGGTATGTTTGTGCCCGTTAGCTCAAGTACCCTTGATACCATCTCATTTGCTGCTTTATTTGTAAATGTCACTGCTAATATCTCATCAGAATAAGCGTGACCATTTCTAATTATGTGTGCTATTCTTGAAGTAATCGTTCTTGTTTTTCCCGTTCCGGCTCCTGCTAGTATCAAAACTGGCCCATTTACGTTAGTTACAGCTAATTCTTGCTCTGGGTTTAGCAGTGAGAGATAATCGTTCATTGAAGCCCTATAGATTACTAACTTCGTAAAGTTAAACCTATGATCTAAATATTGTAAAGGTCTTATTGAACATAACAGTCAACTCACTCAAGTACTAAACATTTAAGCGTAGAATTTTGTATCTATCTTACCTGAGTAATTGGTATATGCTGAGTAATAACAACTTGATTTGAGTCATTGGCACCAGGACTTCTACTTATTGGATTGATGGGTGGAGTTTTGAATGGTCTATACGTGCAATTTAGTTCCTCCACTTCTCTTTTTCCAATTATCTCTTTGACTTTAACGGGAGATTCTTCTTGCGGGATATAGTGGTTATGCATTGCAAGTCGTTCAGTGAGGTTTTCATATGTTTCTTTCAACCAAGCTCCGATATCATACACAAATCCATACGCTTTTTCTTTAAATTCTCTCCATGATCTATCTAAACTGGCTAGTGTGTTATTAAAGTAAATTGTCACATAATCTCTTGTGGTGCATTGATAACTTTCTCCATCTAGTCTGCTACTTTGTGCGTTAGAACTATTGTTACTTTTGAAATAACCAAATATATTGTACATTTTGAGCTACCGCTGACTATTAATATACATATATTATGCGTTAATAAATTAAAACTGTCAAGAATTTTACTACTTGCACTCTGTAAAGTTTTTGTTGTGTACTTTGAACTTTAAGAAAAATGGACGCCTAAATTTGACAATTGTGAAAATATTAGTTAAAATTATTGTATGTTAAGTATAGTAAATAGGAGAAAATATGCCTACTAATTCTGATGAGCAAAGAAAACTTTTACTTGAAACACGGATAGTTATTATGTTTTTAACATTTGTGAAAAATTTAAGAATCTATAATGTTTAATCAGTTAAAAAAACGACTGACACAATAAGTTATGATGTTGAACAAATAAAGGAGCCCTCTGAGGAATTTATTAAGCAAATCAATGAGATACATACTTCATTTATGTGGAAACTTGATAGTCTTGATCATGATACCTTGAGAAAACACTTTAATGAAGGAGTAACAATAGATGCACTAAAAGAATATGTGCAATCTGTTTGGACAATACTTAGAATGCACTTCAAAGATTTTATATAAATTTGGTAAGTTAAATGATGAAGAAAAACAACAAGATAGTGATTTAGCAGCAGAAAAACTTAAAATAGTAGAAGAGATTTCACAAAAATCTAAAAGCAAACAAAATGCTCGTAGAGCTTATTATGCTTTAGGTAGTGGTGCGGTGATAGGAGCAGCTATAGGCATACCTTGCAGGAGTTTAACTCCTGTTGTTGCTGTTGCAGTATTTATTGCAGCCACTGTTGTTGGTGCACTGGTGGGTTATGGTATTGGAAAGTTTTGCGAGAAAGTAAGTGAAGAGAAGCAAAATGATCCTGATATGAGTATGTGTACTGCAATTAAGAATGTACTTACTCCCGAATGTTTAAAATCACAATCGCAAGTTCATCCATAAGGTAGGCATTTAATATTGACTTTACAGCAATAATTACTTTAAGTTAGTAACTATTGTTGCAGTTAAAGTATCAATGCCCTTTTTCTTTTATTTTTTTGCAATTCTTAGCATTTTATCTGCTGTATGCGTAATCAGCGTAAGAAATCCTGTGCATGCAGTATTATTTTTAATTTTCACCTTCGTTAATTCTGCAGTTCTTTTTATTCTCCTTGGCGCTGAATTCATTGCTATGATGATATTGATAGTATACATCGGTGCAGTTGCAGTGTTATTCCTCTTTGTAGTTATGATGCTCGATGTTGACTACATAAGGTTGCGCCAAGGTTTTGCAAAGCATTTCACTCTTGGTGCTATATTATGTGTTGTGTTTTTTCTAGTCATCAGCTTTGTAATTAGCAGCTCAGCACCGAATATAAGCAATGTTATAAACTATAATACCAATAACGTGAAAGCTATCGGTAATTTGCTCTACACTGACTACATGTACGCTTTTCATCTTTCTGGTATTCTGCTGCTTGTTGCAATTGTCGGTGCAATTGCTCTTACTTTGCAGGACAAGAAAAAAGGAGTTAAAAAACAGAATATATTAAAGCAATTGACACAATCTTCATCTGTAAAATTGGTTAAGGCTAAATTTGGAAAAGGAGTGGAATGGAAATAGGATTAAATCATTTTTTGATGGTTGCTGCTGTTTTGTTTACTATTGGGGTGTGCGGTATTTTCATTAACCGTAAGAGCATAATCAACATACTGTTATCAATAGAAATATTACTGCTGGCAATTAATATCAACTTAGTCGCTTTTTCTGCCTTTATGAATGATATAGTTGGGCAAATTTTTGTGATGTTTGTGTTGACTGTTGCGGCAGCAGAGTCAGGAGTTGGACTTGCAATATTGGTTGTATATTATAGAAGTCGTGGCAATATAGATGTTGAACAAGCGAACTTAATGAAAGAATGATGGATATACTGAAATTAATAGTATTTTTGCCACTTTTTGGTTCACTATTTGCAGCACTTTTTAGAAAAAGTCAGTTAGTTACAACGGCAGGGATTGGAATATCTGCAGTTTTATCTTGGTATGTTTTTCTCACCTTCTCTGAAAACTATCATTTAGTTTTATTTCCTCTATTTTCATTAAGTGTATTAAAAGTAAATTGGGCAATTAGTGTGGATGCTCTCTCATCCTTAATGCTTATTGTTATTACCACCGTTTCACTAGTAGTCCACCTCTATTCTATCGGTTATATGAAGCATGATAAAGGGAAGTCGAGGTTTTTTTCTTACCTATCGCTATTTACGTTTTGCATGATTGTGCTGGTTGTAAGCGATAATTTCGTGCAGCTTTTTTTTGGCTGGGAAGGGGTTGGCCTATGTTCTTATTTACTCATAGGATTTTGGTTTCAAAAATATTCTGCAAATAATGCAGCAATTAAAGCATTTGTTGTGAATAGGGTAGGAGACTTTGCACTATTGATTGGGATCTTTCTCATTTATTATACATTTCACTCTTTGAAATTTACTGAAGTTTTTGACACAGCTGATCTTCTTGGCGCGCAGAACATTAGAGCATTCTGCTGTGAATTCAAAGTAATTCATATAATATGCATATTACTTTTTATTGGCTGTATGGGTAAATCTGCACAGCTTGGTTTACATGTTTGGTTGCCAGATGCAATGGAAGGGCCAACCCCCGTCTCTGCACTTATTCATGCAGCAACGATGGTAACAGCAGGTATATTTTTAATAGCAAAATGTTCTCCATTGTTTGAGTTATCAAATGTGGCACGAGAATTAATAGTTATTGTTGGTGCACTTACTGCTTTTTTTGCAGCAACCGTTGCGATTACTCAGAATGATATAAAAAAAATAATTGCTTATTCAACCTGCAGTCAACTTGGTTATATGTTCATGGCATGTGGGCTTTCTGCTTACAATGTTGCTATTTTTCATTTAATGACACATGCTTTTTTTAAAGCTCTACTATTTCTTGGTGCTGGCAATGTAATTCACGCAATGCATCATGAGCAAAACATTCAGGAAATGGGAAATTGCTGGAAGAAAATCCCTTGCACTTACACTCTAATGTGGATTGGGTCTCTTGCACTTTCTGGAATATTTCCATTTGCAGGTTTTTATTCAAAAGACTTGATAATTGAACATGCTTATAGCACGGATAGCTTTGCTTTTGTAATAAGCTTAGTTGTTGCATTCTTCACAGCGTTTTACTCTTGGAGGTTATTGCTTCTTGTGTTCCACAGCCAAAAACAAAGTAAAATTAATATACATGAGGCACCAAAGATTATGCTTATACCATTACTGATACTTGCTTTTGGATCGGTATTTTCTGGAGTGTGGGGAGCAAATATTTTGAACATAACTAGTAATACGTTTTGGAAATCAAGTTTAGTAGTTATTGACGAGCATGGAGTTCATAATTTCTTTATAAAACTACTGCCAACCTTAGCAAGCCTAAGTGGAATAGCACTTGCGTACCTAATTTACCAATATCAAGTAATTAGGCAAATTAAGAGTAAATTTTTACTTAAGTTCTTGCAGAATAAATGGTACTTTGATGAGGTGTATGAGTTTGTTATAATTGTACCAATAAGGTTTATATCTAAGCTCCTATGGAAGTTTGATGTTAAGGTTATTGATTCATTTGGACCAAATGGTGTTGTAGGGTTGGTTAATGAATGTTCAAAAAGTTCTATAAAGTTACAAACTGGTTATATATTTGATTATGCATTTATTATGTTTGTTACTTTAATAATCGGTGCTTTATATATTATTGGAATTAAATAGAAGGTGTTGTTACTTAGTATATTCTTGCTTCCACTGATAGGAGCGTTGATTTTATCCTCGATCAGGATTAATCATCAATCTATACACCTAAGATTCCTTGCCCTATTTTTTGCTGTACTTCCATTTTTGCTTAGCATTGTAGCTTATATAGAATTTGATTATAACAATGCGGACTTTCAGTTTGTCAGCTATCCAATCAAGAATGTAGGAATAGGGATAGATGGTATATCGTTGTTTTTCCTTCTGCTTACAACTTTCTTGTTTGTAATTTGTATACTCTACAACTGCAAAATGAGTTATACGACCCTAAAAGCCTATATGGCATTGTTTCTACTGCTTGAGAGTTTTGTAGTTGGTTTTTTCGTTTCACTGAATGCTATAAGCTTTTATGTGTTTTTTGAAGCTGTTTTAATACCAATGTTCTTTATTATTGGCATTTGGGGAGGGAAGCAAAGGGTATATGCGACGTTTAAGTTGTTTCTTTATACATTAACTGGCTCATTATTATTTTTACTTGGGTTGGTATACATCTATAGTGTTTTTGGAACGTTTAGTATACAAAAATTAGCTACATTAGTGCCAAGCCTTGATCTTGAAGTGCAGTCATTGCTGTGGATTGCATTTTTTATTTCTTTTGCAATAAAAGTACCGATGTTTCCATTTCACACTTGGCTTCCTGATGCGCATGTGCAATCACCAACTTCTGGATCTGTGATTTTAGCTGGCTTGCTTATTAAAATGGGAGGGTACGGATTTTTAAGGTTTTCTATTCCAATGCTTCCTCAGGCAAGTTTGTATTTTTCAAATTTCGTTGTTGTGCTGAGCATTATTGCGGTGATATATGCTTCTCTAGTTGCGTTTGCTCAAGATGATATAAAGAAGTTAATAGCTTATTCTTCAATAGCACATATGGGGATCGTTACCGCTGGCCTCTTTTCATTTTGTGAGGAAGGAGTACTGGGTAGCATATTTCAAATGATTAGTCATGGCCTTATTTCTGCTGCTTTATTTTTGTGTGTTGGAATGCTATATACTCGAATTGGAACTTTGAAGATTGCAAAGTATTTTGGCATAGTAAATACAATGCCAAAATTTGGTTTTATGTTTATTTTGTTTTCAATGGCTTCAATAGGGCTACCTGGAACATCTGGGTTCATAGGTGAGTTTTTGGCCATGGTTGGAATGTTTAAGAGCATAGGTTTTTTTACAGGATTTATCGCACTTGGCACTATTTTAAGCGCAGTTTATATGCTGAATTTATGTAAGCAAATAATATGGGGGGTTAGCTGTTCTAAATTACTAAATAACCGCTTGGATAGCATAGAACTTTCTGTCTTAATTCTGCTTGCAGTGGTTGTTATTTTGCTTGGATTCTACCCAACCCTTGCACTGAATTATTTGAAGCCATGTATGGCAAATTTGTTAGTCAAATATAATGCGCTATGAATTATATACAGATATTGCCGGAAACGTTCTCTATTATCTCCTCGTTAGTGTTGCTACTGCTTGGAATTATATTTAACCGCCGAACTATCAACTTATTAGCACTTGGCTGCACAGTGATAACTTTGATTATTTTAATTATTTCGGCAGAAAACAATGAAATTTTTCTCTTTAATTCGTTGTTAAAACTCAATTTATACATCAGGTCAGCCCAAGGGTTAATTCTCAGCACAGGAATTTTAATACTTTTGATGCTGAATTTATCAAAATATGACTATAAATATGAATTTTCAATACTGATTCTTTTTGCGCTATTTGGCATGATAACTTTGGTTTCAGCAAATAGTCTGATTTCTTTTTATTTAGCTTTTGAGTTGATGAGTATATCTTTGTATGTTCTTGCGAGCTTTAATAAAGATTCAGCTTATTCATGTGAAGCAGGAGTGAAATATTTTACACTTAGTGCACTATCTTCCTGCATTATGCTATATGGAATGTCGCTGCTTTATGGATATACAGGACAAGTCAATTTCTCTGAGCTCGGTTCATTCTTGCAAAGCCATCAGATAACTTATGGAATAGTTTTTGGGTTAGTTTTTATCCTTATTGGTTTGTGTTTCAAGCTTGCTATTGCTCCTTTTCATATGTGGGCTCCAGATGTCTATCAAGGTGCACCTACCATAGTAACTGCGTTTTTTTCTACGGCCCCAAAAGCTGCACTTGTAACATTTTTAATTCGATTGATGAATGAAGAGTTAGTAAATGTAAAAAGTTATGTTCAGCCTATTTTCTTATACGTTTCAGCATTGTCTGTGCTTATCTCAGCTTTTGGGGCCTTGCGTCAGCAAAACTTAAAAAGGCTGCTTGCTTACAGTTCAATTGGTCACATTGGCTTTATATTTGCTTCACTTTCTATTTTTACACAAGCAGGAACAGATAGTGCCTTAATGTATCTGGTGATATATATCATCACAAGCATAGGGCTATTCTCATATCTCGTACAAATTGACGATGATGATTGTGATATTGCAAATTTATCTGGTATAGGAAAAAAGCAACCAATTTTAGCATTCCATCTTTCTGTACTGTTACTCTCGATGTCGGGAATACCTCCACTTGCAGGTTTTATCGCTAAATTTTTTATATTCAAAAGTTTAATAAATTCTGGCTTTATCAGCCTGTCTTTGATCCTTGTAGTGGCAAGTGTTATATCATGTTACTATTATCTAAATATCATAAAAGTTATGTATTTTGATAAAGCTGGTGTTAATAAGGTTGCTTATTCTAAGGGTCTATTCATTATCACTTCAGTGGCTTCACTGATCAACCTCGTTCTTTTCTTGTACGTTTTACTCACTCATTGAACTAAAGGGCTGACAAGGTGATCCCTGAGGGCTTTCATATTTATCATTACAAAGAAGTTTCAAGCACTAATAGAGAAGCATTAGATTTAATTGATAAAGGAATATCTAATGAAACTATTATTATTGCCGATAAACAAACAGAGGGTAGAGGGCGCACTGGAAAAAGCTGGATTTCTCCAGAGGGTAATCTCTATGCAAGTTTGATAGTAAACCTCTTTAACGATTATCTAAGTGAAAATCAGCTTTCGGTGTCATTCCAGCGCGTGACGCTGGAATCTAGGAATAAAGAAGCCTGGTCAAGCACTGGGATGACATCGGATGATACTGGGATAACAGTAGGCTTAATGAGTCAAGTTAAAGACATCAGCAAATTAACAGAATTGACTTTTGTTACTGCTCTTGCTGTCGAAAATACGTTACTGTCATTTGTAAGCGACAGTAACATTCAACATAAATGGCCAAATGACATTCTAATCGATGGCAAGAAAATAAGTGGAATATTGCTTGAAAAAAGATCCAATTCGAATTGGCTTATTGTAGGAATTGGAATTAATGTCAATCATGCACCACTTCCAGAAACAACGTGTATTAGCAATTACGGTGAGTCTGTGTCTAACATAGATCTATTAGAGAAATTAATAATAAATTTTAATAAGCTAAGAAAGCAATGGCTGTTTGATGGGTTTCATGCTATAAGAGAAATGTGGCTCACAAGAGCATTTAAGCTGAATAAGCAAATCAGTGTAAAGTTAGCTGACAAATTGTATGAAGGAATTTTTGCTGATATAGATAAAAGTGGTAAATTGGTGTTGCAGCAAAAGGATGGAAGCTTAATTTATTTTGATGCAGGTGAGTTGTTTATTGATAATGCATTATGAATACATATGTAATTTTTGCTTACCTTATTAGTTTCACGCTGATTGCTGGAGAGCTAATTTTTACCATTTCTTGCTATACTAAAAGTAAAAAAATTCTAGAAAGCCTGAAAGATAATAATGAAGAAGAAACATAAGCGATTACTTATAACTTCAGGAATTTTCTGCTTTTTAAGTTGTGCAGTTTTTTTTATTTTAACAACGCTCAAAGAAAATATCTCATTTTTCTATACAGTAAGTGAGGCAATAGTTTTACCAAATAGTCAAAAGCCAATCCGTGTTGGTGGAATGGTTGTTGAAAATAGCGTGATACGCAACGAAAGTGAAGTGATTTTTCAAATGACAGATTTTAACAAAAGCGTTGTGGTAAAATACCAGGGAATACTTCCACCGATGTTTTCGGAAAAAAGCGGTATTGTCGTGCAAGGTAAAATGTCTGATAATAGTACCTTTCTTGCAGATACGGTGTTTGCAAAACATGATGAGAACTATATGCCAAAAGTTTTAAAATAAACTCCCTAACCCCAGCTATACCTAAATAGTATGTGGAGAAAGCAGCAACCTGCTAGCAAGCTGTTACCTCTTTATATTAAAACAATCCGTTCTCTTCGCCAGTAACATGGAATACTGGAGGAGCTGCTAATGGAGGAGCAATATCTTCGAAAGCTTGTTTTAAATCACTGAGATCTTTTACTAAACCACTCTTTTGATCACCAACATCTTCAATTAGTTTTGCAACTTTTTTCTCTTCATCTGTTAATATCGTATTTAACTTATCAATGAGGTTTTGATTTATACTATCGACCATCTCATTAATAACATTTTGAACATGAGCACCTACTATAGCTCTTGTTAGTTGTTGCTCCGTGAAGTTTTTCCCCTGGCTTTTTAGCTTGAAAGGTCCAATGATATTAACTTTTTGCTCATTGTTTTCTGTTGCAAAACCTTGTACATTGTTTTGTAGACTTTTATCTGTTCTCATATGAGTTACCTCCATAACATTATTAATAATTAAACTAGCTGCTACTCTCATCAGACAACCTTTTTCCAAACTCGTAAGCACTGGCTTACAAGTACTCAGATTTCATGGTAAGCATATTCTTCGACTGCTATAAATTCAGTGTTAGTATCTTGGGAAATACGGGGTGATGAACGCAAACTTTCCAACGCTTCGCTGTACACAGGTGGCGGTAGAAGTTCTTCTAGCTTCTCATAAACCTCTTTTAGCTTTTCATTTTGCTCGTCAAGTTTACCTTTTAATGAATCAATAATAGCTTGAGATTGATCTTTATTGCCAAGATCACCAATCACAGCTGTTACTTTCTCATAAGGCAGCTTGTGAATAATCTCTTTAAGCTCTTCTACGCCTACGTTATCCAAAAGTTCTTTAAACTGCTCATTAGACATATTGCGAGCAAAAGCTTGAAGTTTGTCTGGGTTATCAGCTAAAGACTTGATGATAATCTGAATCTTATTAGAATCAGTTAAATCCTGAGCAATTGCTTCAAGTTTCTCATGATCAAGCTTATTAACTAAGTCTTTCAGTTGTTCTTCTTGCAGACTATTTACTAAAGCTTTCAACTGATCACCTTCTAACTCTTTGGAGAGTATTGTCAAGTGGTGCTCAGCCAAGTCTTTTGCAAGCACTGTAAATTGTTCGTTATTTAAAGTTTTAATAAGTACTTTGAACTGATCCACTTTTAAGTGAGGTAAAATTTCTTTTACTTGCTCTGGACGTAAGTCTTCCACTAGGGCTCCAAGCTGAGCACCACTTAAAATAGGAACAATTATTTGTAATTTTTCTGGATTTAGTTCCTGAGCGAGAGTTTGTAATTGGTGATTGGTTAGATGATCCACTAAAGCTTGGAGTTGATTATCTGTTAAATTCTGTACAAGAATCTGCAATTGCTCGTTACTAAGAGCATTGGCAAAAGTCTTTAATTGGTTTTCTGTTAGGTCCTTAATAAAAAATTTAGTAAATATATTTGATGATATTATTTCTTTCAAATTACTATAATCATTATATAATATACTATTGTTCAGCACTATACTTTCTACGAGGAAAGTAGGAGTTTGAGGATTTTCATCTTCCACAGGATTTCCTCGGCTATCTGATAGGTAAAGTTGATAATCATTACCGCTACCTTCAAGTGTAATATATTCGCATTCCTGTGGGGCTACAAAAATACAAAAAGATCCTTGTAATAATAGCATTTTTATGTCTACCAAATTGCCATTAAAGTATGCAAGAGAGAGGCCTGGTATTGAAGCAATTTTATTATTTGTTTGGTCATATACACTAGTGAAAGGATAATAAGACATTATCCCTCCCTTGAACTCTGGTATAACGGCAAGGATTTCTTCACGTGCAGGATCAGATAAAATAGAGAAGTTGTTTGTATCGCTAAGGCTTTTTTTTGCTGATTCAAAATCAAAGCTAGAGTCAGTTCTAATTTTAGATTTTATGCAACATTCACCTGACTCTTTATCGAATATACTTAATGAATAACTTTTGCCTTTTATCGGAGATGGTACTTCCTCTAATTCCACTCTAGCAAAATCTTTATCACTATCATCAACATGTTTATCTTGTTTGATTGTACAGAGGTTTAGTTTTTCTCCATCTTCTTTCAGACACAACATTTCTTTAGTATACTTACCATTATACACTGTAGTTCGTTTAATTTGGCACATCTGCAAGGGTAAACTTAGTTCTATAAATTTACTTTCATCATCTAACGCTTCAAAATTCACTTTAGCAAGATTGTATTCAGAATGTTCTATATACCCCCTATCACCGTGAAATGATCTTGGAACTCCTTCAAAAATAGAGATGCCGTTAATATCGGAAATCTGATCTCCAGGCACTATCTTGAAAATATGTTTTTCACCACTCATAAATATTATTTAATAAATTTAATTATAGTTATTCTAACATTTATTGATTAACTTATGATTAAGTTGATATATACTGGAATGATAATAATAGATATCACTAGAGGATTAGTATAAAACCCCGATGAACTAAATAGACTGACTTTATGGTATATTGAAACCTATATTGGTGGAGGCAAGCGGGATCGAACCGCTGACCTTCTGCGTGCAAAACAGATGCTCTACCAGCTGAGCTATACCCCCACTTGCTTAAAGCATAAATCACTCAGGCTGAAATGCAAGAAATATTTATCTATTGCTAAATAGTTAACAAATTCTGCAGTTATGTATAATTCGCTATCTTTTTGTCTTTTCAGATTTGTAATCACTCTACAAGCTTTCCAAAATGAATCTGTAAATTGAAATTTAACAAGAAGTTTTCCTTCAAAAATTCTTAATTAAATTATCACTAACGCAGTATATTTATTTAACCACACATGAAAATTTTAGTTTGATTAAAATGGATAAAAACTATATTACTGTTTAGTACAGTTGAAAAATGAAATGATCCCGTAGCTCAGCCGGTAGAGCAACTGACTTTTAATCAGTGGGTCACGCGTTCGAATCGCGTCGGGATCACTCACAAATTTTGAAAAACATGCTAAAAGAACAAGACAAAATATTCACCAACCTAAATGGTAAAGAAACTCCACTACTTGAGGGTGCAAAAAAACGTGGTAGCTGGCAAAAAACAAAGGAGTTACTAGATTTAGGATCAGAAAAGATCATTGATGAAGTAAAAAAATCTGGCTTAAAAGGTCGAGGGGGTGCAGGATTTCCCACCTACCTTAAGTGGAGCTTTATGCCCAAAAATCCTCCAAAAGCATATTTAGTAGTCAATGCAGATGAGTCAGAACCTGGTACATGTAAAGATAGAGATATATTACGATATGAGCCACATAAGTTACTTGAAGGAATTCTCCTGGCCGGCAGAGCGGTCAGCGCATCAGTTGCGTATATTTATATCAGGGGTGAGTTTTATAAAGAATATTTAGTTCTAAAAAATGCGCTTAAGGAAGCCTATGAAGAAAATTTAATTGGAAAAAATGCCTGCAAATCAGGCTATGATCTTGATGTGTTTATCCATAGGGGTGCAGGAGCTTACATATGTGGGGAAGAAACAGCTCAACTCGAATCAATTGAAGGAAAAAAGGGCTTTCCTCGCATGAAACCTCCATTTCCTGCAGGTGTTGGGCTTTTTGGCTGCCCAACCACAATAAACAACGTTGAAACTATAGCCATGGTTCCAGATATTCTGAATCGCGGAGGAGAATGGTTTGCATCTCTTGGTAAACAAAATAATACTGGTACCAAGGTCTTTTGTATTTCAGGACACGTAAACAATCCGTGTAATGTTGAAGAAGAGCTCGGAATTCCACTACGTGAATTGATTGAAAAATACGCAGGTGGAGTGCGAGGAGGTTGGAATAATTTACTTGCTGTAATACCTGGTGGGTCTTCAGTGCCATTAATTCCAAAATCTATATGCGATACTATTGAAATGGATTTTGATTCATTAAAAGCTGCACAATCAGGGCTTGGTACTGCTGCTGTAATAGTGATGGATAAATCAACTGATATAATAGCTGCAATAGAGAGGTTATCACACTTTTATATGCATGAGTCCTGTGGCCAATGCACACCATGCCGTGAAGGTACTGGATGGATGTGGAGGATTACAAGAAGGATGGTAGCAGGAAATATTAAACTTGATGAAGTAGATAAGCTACTTGATCTTACAACTCAAATAGAAGGACATACAATTTGTGCACTTGGTGATGCTGCAGCTTGGCCGATTCAAGGATTAATCAGGCATTTTCGTTATATAATTGAAGAGAGAATAGTAACTTAACCTATACTTTTAAGTCGTTTTGCTACTTAGCAGCCAGAGCTAAAAAATATTGATTCCCTTCCCTTTTAGGTGTTAATTCTACCTTTGCAATGTCTTCAGTATCTCTAATTAATCGTTCTAATTTTTCCAACCCAACCTCAGTATTTGTAAGTTCTCTACCTCTAAACCTCATTGTGACTTTAATTTTATGTCCATGCGTAAGAAAATCCCTTGTTTGACGCAATTTTGTTTCGTAGTCGTGATCACCAATATTAGGACCCAGTTTAATTTCTTTTGTAGTTAATGCTTTTTGTTTCTTTTTTGCTTCACTTGCCTTCTTTTTTATATCATACTTTTGTTTACTATAGTCCAGTATTTTACATACTGGAGGGGTTGAATCAGGTGCAATTTCTACCAAATCTAAACCGACATTCTGAGCAGATGCCAAAGCTTGTTCTATTGGAACAATTCCGATCATTTCACCATTATGATCAACTAAGCGTACTTCCTTAGCTGTGATGAGTTCATTAATTCTGTTTTTATTGTTCTTTTTAACTTGCAAATTTTAGCTCCATTAACTCAAATTAATACTTTTTAACAGCAATTCAGTAACCTTCTCCAAAGAAAAAGACTCCTGTTTTTCTAATCCCAAATTCCTCACTGACACAGTTTTACTTGCAACTTCATTTTTACCTATAATCCATAATATAGGAACCTTGTTTGAACTATGCAAGTGTATCTTATAACTAATTTTTTCATTGGTCAAATCAGTCTTGACTCTCACACCTTGTTCTTTTAAAATACTGCTAATTTCTGTGGCGTAACCGTCAGCCTCATTTGTAATGGTCAGAATAGCAAGCTGTGTTGGAGCAAGCCACAGTGGAAATTTTCCTGCATAATGCTCTATTAGAATTCCAATAAAACGTTCAAAAGCTCCAAGAATTGCTCTATGTATCATAACAGGGTGGTGCTTTTGCCCATCTGCTCCTATATAAAAAGCTCTGAGCCGCTCTGGTAAAATAAAATCAACCTGTAACGTACCACACTGCCAGCTTCTTCCTATTGCGTCCTTTAGAACAAATTCTAACTTGGGACCATAAAACGCACCTTCACCTGGACTTGGTTCATAACTTAAGCCCGCTTCTTTAACAGCTTCAAGCAGCGCTTTTTCAGCCCTATCCCACACTTCATCTGTTCCAGCTCTCACATCTGGACGGTCTGAAAATTTCACAGAAATTTCATTGAATCCAAGCTCTGAATATACTTCTTTTAAAAGGTCACAAAACTTTACAGTTTCAGAATTTACTTGTTCTTCCATACAAAAAATGTGTGCATCGTCTTGCGTAAAACCACGCACTCGCATCAGTCCGTGCAATGAACCTGAACTTTCATTCCTATGGCACATACCAAATTCTGCCATACGCATCGGTAAATCACGATAGCTTCTGGTGTGAGAATTAAAAATCTGCACATGACAGGGGCAATTCATGGGTTTTATTGCTAGCTTTTTACTTTCAGATTCATCAACAATAAACATATTTTCACGAAATTTATCCCAATGTCCTGACTTCTCCCACAGCTCTTTACTTACTAAAATAGGAGTTTTTACTTCAAAATAGCCATTACTTATCAATTTCTTTCTTATATAAGACTCAAGAACATTATATAAAGTATATCCCTGTTCATGCCAAAAAATCTGCCCAACAGCTTCTTCTTGAATGTGAAATAAGTCCATATCCTTGGCAATTTTGCGATGATCACGCTTTTCTGCTTCTTCCAACCGCGCTATATAAGCATTTAATTCATCTTTATTTCTCCATGCCGTTCCATATATGCGCTGCAACATGGGACCTTTCGAGTTACCACGCCAATATGCTCCTGCAACTTTCATAAGTTTAAACGCTTTAACTCTGCCAGTTGAAGGAGAGTGCGGACCACGGCATAGGTCTACAAAATCGCCTTGTCTATAAACAGTTAGGTTTTCACCCTCTGGTATGGATGAGATAATATCAATCTTATATTTTTCGCCTATGCTGCTAAAAAAGTCAATTGCTTGCTTACGAGTCCAAACTTCTCGGACGAATCTGTGGTTACTTTTTATAATTTCCTTCATTTTTTTTTCTATTGCAGCAAGATCGTCCGTGGTAAAGGCACGATCTGTAGCAAAATCATAGTAGAAACCATCCTGAATTGTTGGCCCAATAGTAATCTGAGTATTAGGAAAGAGTTCTTTCACTGCCTGAGCCATTATATGAGCAGCATCGTGTCTTATTACGTCCAAACCCACTTCGTCACTGAGCTGTATTACCTCTATCTCTGTGTCAGATTCAATTTCACGTGAGAGATCATATAACTCACCGTTTACTTTCAATGCAACTGCTTCTTTCAAAGCATCCGGTTGTAATATATCAAAGCCAGTAACTCTACCACTGTATTCTTTTACTTTTTGTTCGGTTGAAAAGGTAACTTTTATCATTCATCAGACCTTTTGTCATCCCAGTGCGTGACACTGGGATCCATGTTTCTTTTTTTTCTAGATTCCAGCGTCACGCGCTGGAATGACACCAAAAGGTGAGCTACTGATCTTTCACTTAAATAACAGCTGTACAAGAGATCTATTACATACTTGCTGTAAGAAGTTTTAATTGTTGACATACCTAGTTAATAATACGGCCTATTCTTTTTCAATCTGAGTGCAATTACATCCTCCCAAATTTCACCATTACGCAATAATTTTTCCTTATTATACATTAACTCTTCTCTTGTTTCTGTGGCAAATTCAAAATTAGGGCCCTCAACAATTGCATCAACAGGACACGCTTCTTGACAAAGCCCGCAATATATACACTTTGTCATATCAATATCATAACGCGTAGTGCGGCGAATGCCACCTTCCCTTTCCTCTGCTTCAATAACTATTGCTTGGGCAGGACAAATAACCTCACATAATTTACAAGCTATGCATCGTTCTTCACCGTTTGGATACCTACGCAACGCATGCTCACCACGAAACCTTGGACTTAAAGGGCCCTTCTCCATAGGATACCTCAGTGTGACTTTCGGTTTGAACATGTATTTCAATGTAATAGCGAACCCTTTAATCAACTCTACAAAAGACCAATACCAAGCTAATTTCTTGAGCATAAAATATTTAAAAGCTGCATTTATAATTATAATTCATATTATCAGTTTTCAAAATAAATATTTTCATCCGAGTGACCTTTACAGTTTTTTATATAATGTATTTATTAATATGATATTACTATAAACTAGCAAGATAGATAAAAATTTTGAATATTTTCAAATTAGGTATTTTGGTTTCTTAAATTGCTAAGTAGTTTATATGAATAATGACAAACACAAATGAAACTATTTTCGCTTTATCGACCGTATTTGGTAAGTCAGGAGTTGCAGTAATTAGAATTTCAGGCGAATACGCGCTTAAAGCTTTAAATCATTTTCATATTAAGAAAGAAATTAAACCAAGGCTTGCTACTTTAGTTGATCTATATGATGATTCCAATCAATTGATAGATAATGGAATAATCATCTATTTCCCCGCTCCAAACAGTTTTACTGGCGAGGATGTTATAGAGTTACAAGTGCATGGAAGCAAAGCAGTCGTAAAAATCATCTTGGAGGAATTATCAAAAATTTTCGTTACGGCCAGGCCTGGAGAATTCTCACTTAGGGCTTTTCTAAATGGTAAATTTGACTTAACGCAAATAGAAGGAATTGCAGACTTAATTAATGCTGAGACGAAAATGCAAGCTAAACAAGCGATTAAGCAGATATCAGGAGAATTGGAGAGACTATACAGCAATTGGAAGCAAAGATTGATAACGATACAATCCAAAATCGAAGCGTATATAGACTTTCCAGAAGATATTTGGGCAGAAAAAAATGAATTGGAAAAAATTAGTAATGAAGTGCAAGCTCTTGTGCGGTTGATACAAGAGCATTTAAATGATAATAGACGGGGTGAAAGGTTGCGTGAGGGTTTACACGTTGTAATAACTGGTGAACCAAATGTTGGTAAATCAACGCTGTTTAATTTCTTGGCCAAACGTGATATTGCTATTGTTTCTGAATATGCAGGCACAACAAGGGATGTGCTTGAAGCTCATATTGACATTGGCGGATACCCAATCATTCTATCTGATACTGCTGGAATTCGTGAAAGTTCAGATCCAATAGAATCAGAAGGCATAAGTCGAGCAAAAAAGAGGTCTTTTGAAGCTGATTTAAGAATAGAACTGTTTCCTTTTGAACAACGTTATAATGTCAATTGCAACGTTGTAAATAGCGATACTATTTATGTATTGAGCAAAGCTGACAATGCAATTAATGAGAGAAATACACTGATTGGCGATGTAGATTTTCTATCTATTTCTATTCTAAAGGGAATAGGTACAAACAAATTGATCTCTCTTATAAAAGAGAAGGCAGAGGAAAAATTTGGGCATGATAGAGACACTCCTGTAATTACTCGGCAAAGACATAGGGGTCACATGCAGAAGGCGCTAGAACATTTACAACGTTTTAATATCGATAATCCAATTGAGTTGATATCTGAAGATTTGAGGCTTGCTGCATTTGAACTTGGTGCAGTAATTGGGGTTATTAATGTTGAGGAAATATTGGATAGTGTGTTTAGCAGTTTTTGTATAGGTAAGTAAGATTTTTATAGATTGCTTGAAATTAAATATTGTGGTAGAAAAGAGGTGGACGGATGGCCGAGCGGTTTAAGGCACCAGTCTTGAAAACTGACGTACGGAAACGTACCATGGGTTCGAATCCCATTCCGTCCGCACTTACTTCTCAGACTCACGATGTTAGTTAATTTTTAGAGCTTATTTAGATGGTTCGTAACGCTGTAAATCTTATCTAATCTAGCTACGTCTTTTTAAAATACATCCCTTTGTAAATTGACCTTATTAGCAAAGAAAGTTAATATCTATAAATAGATTACCATCTGAATATGGAAACCGATATAGTAATAATAGGTGCAGGGCCTGTTGGAATATTCACTGCTTTTCAAGCGGGAATGCTTGATATGAGATGTCATATAATAGATATTTTGGATCAAGTAGGAGGACAATGCACAGCTCTTTACTCAGAAAAGCCAATATATGATATACCTGGTTATCCTGTAATTACTGCTCAAAAATTAATCGAACAATTAATGAAGCAGGCTTCACAATTTAAGCCTATTTACCATTTAAATCAAAAAGTAGAAAAGATTTCGAATAACTGCAATCAAAGCTTTATTATCATAACTAATACAGGCACAGAGGTAAAATGTAAGGTTGTTATTGTTGCTGCAGGTAACGGAATGTTTGAACCTAACCGTCCACCCTTAAGTAATATATTAGAATATGAAAATAAATCTGTATTTTACAGTGTAAATAAAATTTCTGATTTTCAGGACAAAACTATAGTCATTGCAGGGGGGGGTGATTCTGCAGCTGATTGGACTGTAGAACTCTCTAGAGTTGCAAAGAAAATTTATGTGATACATCGAAGAAAAGAATTTCGCTGCACTCCTGAAACTAGAAATAAATTAGAAACACTTGAAATTGATGGAAAAATAGAACTTGTAGTGCCATATCAATTACATGAACTAGCCGGAAATGACGGGCAGTTGATCGCAGTGATAGTAAAAAACATTGCCTCTAAGGAAGAAAAAGAAATATCCGCTGATTTTTTGCTGCCATTTTTTGGATTATCAATGAATCTTGGTCCAATAAACAATTGGGGTATACAGTTAGAACATAGCCGCATAGTTGTCGACCCAGCTACACTTAGAACCAGTAGAGATAGGATATATGCAATCGGAGATATAGCTACTTATTCAGGCAAACTCAAGTTGATACTAAATGGTTTTGCTGAGAGCGCAATGGCTTGTTATGACATATACAAAGTAATTCACAACTCTCCAGTTAACTTTCAATATTCAACTTCAAAGGGAATTCATGGAAATAAAGAGTAAGGACATTCATGAACCTGCATGCAGTTATCTCAAGCATAAGGGAATACAAACGAAAAAGATTACTTTACAAACCTCATCAGTCTCCTTATCATGACAATAAGAGTATTTATCCTTGTTTTTGGGCTCAACGACAAAATTCAGTAAAAAACTCAGATATTTATTGGCAAATTACATAAAATTATAGCGGCTGCATGTCTTTTTTATTTTTTCTACATTCAGCCAAAACGCGCTTATTTTAAGCGTTAGCACATTATTACAATGCCAATTTACATTATTATAGGGTCAAAACTCGTTACACGGGGGTTCTTTTGCCTTTTTTCGCTTGGTAAATTTTTTAATATTTGTAGCTAAAGTAATTTTAGAGAGATGTTATGTAAGTAGCTGACACACAGCTGTACGAGCATTCATTTTTGAAGGTAAATTGCATAGCAAAGGTGTCATCCCAGTGCTTGACACTGGGATCCATCTCTTAATACAGCCTCATCAAAAATGTTGTGTTTTAACATAAAATTAGCTGCTTCTATGCTCATAAACTTAATATCCAATCAAATTTCCTGGATCCCAGTGTCAAGCACTGGGATGACAACAAAGAAGCTGACACCACCGTAAAGTAGATTTCAGTAACACTATAGGAGACTAATATGAACTTTTTAAAATTTATTGAACTATGCTTTCAAACGGTAATGCCAGGGTGTGAGTATAACAATTATCAGTATATAAAAATTATAGCAGACAGGCTTGAAGCAGCAGGCACTGGTGAAGTAAAGCGAATAATATTCAATATGCCTCCGCGCTCGATGAAGTCTATGTGCGTGAGTGTTGCATGGCCCGCATGGATACTAGGGAATCAGCTAACCGCAAGAATAATAGTTGCAAGCTATTCTCAGCGGCTTAGCGAAAAGCATTCGCTCGACACTAGGTGCGTGATGCAGTCTAGTTGGTATAAAGCGCTATTTCCAGAGGTAGAACTATGCAAAGACCAAAACACTAAATACAAATTTCAAACAATGCAAAGAGGATGTAGGATTGCAACATCTGTTGGTGGAACATTGACTGGTGAAGGTGGAGATTTTATCGTCGTAGATGATCCACTGAGTTCCTCTCAAGCTTTGAGCGAGACGTTTAGAAAACGTGCCACAAATTGGTTTGATCAGACTTTAGTAACTAGGCTCAATAATAGAAAAAAAGGAGTTATTGTTGTTGTAATGCACAGACTACATCAGGAGGATTTGACTGGGCATCTTCTCTCCAAACCAAGAAATATATGGCATCATATTTGTTTGCCAATGATTTCTGAAAATAAGGAAATTATCTATTCAATCAAAAGATCAATTCTCCCTTCTCCTGTTTCTATTATTCAAGTAACTACAAATGAGTGCAAAAGCTCAACAGGCGCTACATCTTCAAGGATTTTATACTTAAAAAAGGAAGGTCAGCTGCTATCACTGCCATTAAGTTAAGGGAAAGAGAAGTTAAGATTGGACAAAAAATTTGAAGCGATTGATAATTATGGTAAATACTAGGGTGAATTTTTAAGAAAAGGGAGTCTGAAAAGTGCAAGTTATTTAAAAAAGTAATAATTGCAGGTTATTTTGCAAAGAATGTACTAATGCAATGATACTGAAAAGATATCTTGAATTTAAAACACATGTTTTCTAGCTCTTTTCTGGTAGTTGAGTGAACGAATATCAGATATCTTATGACGATCAACTCTTCTCCCTTTTCTTACCACTAAAGTGTTCATCAAAAATAACTGTGATAGTCGATCCATAATGCAGTCTATGTCTGACTCTGTAGAAAAAATATCAAAGGCTAAGTTTTTAATCGCATTAAATGAGACAGATTTATTGATGCTTTTTTTTAGTTTACTATTCTGTGCGCTCAATGTCTCTTCATCATCTTCTATCATGATACTTTCTAGATTACTGATGAAGATAGTTGACCAAAAATCCTGCTTGATAGTTTCAATACTTTTTCCTGTGAAATTCTCTAAATTTAATCTTCCCTTCAGCCTAGAAAAAAATGTTTCTACTCCCCAGCGCAAGTAATATAATCTCTCAAACTCTTCGACTGTAAAACTTTGCTCATCTAACAGAGATGTTACTAACACTTCAACTTCTCCAGAAGAAAGTATTATTTTGACTAACCTGAATTTCATCTCATCAGGTAATCCTAGCTTTCGTAGCTGTCTTGCTACTTTAATAGGTGCGGTAGACACTACCACCATACTAGATGGGCTTTCCGGCTTAAACATAGCGTTTATTTCATTGAAAGACGAACTTGGACAGCGAATTATATAATTGATTTTCCTTCCTGTAAGCTCAGCAAGAAATCGATAAGATACGTATCCTCTATCACAGATTAACAAATCGTCTGATTTTATGGATTCAAGCATACCGATCGCTAAATCAACCTCATAGCTGTCACCTCTACTTAGCACAGATTTTATTGCAATATTATTTAGCACATCGTAGCAAACTTCAAAGGTTGCACTTGTATAGTCTTCAAATCTCTGGATTCCATTCCATACTGCTCTTGAGCCAAACTCGCCTATTATTTTGTCGCTCTTTGGCAGAATCAGTATTGAAGCATCAAATGCAAGTACTCTGAAGCCATGGTGGGTTTTAAATTCCTGATCTTGGTAGTATAGGGAAACTATATCATCATTTAACTCTGAAAACGCAGTATGCTTTAGCTTCTTTCTTGCTTGAGTAAATGCACTTGCCGTAATTGTGTAATCTTTTCTTGTATGCAGAACAAACTCATTAAGCATTACTTGTAATGACTTTACACTCTTTCTAAAAATCAGGAGAAATACATTAATGAAGGGCAGCTTTCTTTTTCGTGAGAAGTCTTTTGAGGATGCTCTGTGTGCGTTTATAAAGTTTAAACTCATCAATTTATTTTTTATAAACATGATTATTCTTTTTTTTACTCATGTCATTACTTCTTTTAATTTGTGGATCTTACCTGATTTTACAATACAGTCCATCACTTTCCCTTAACTTAATGGCAGTGCAGCTGCTATATCCCCTAGATGGAGGAGAAATTGAAATGATAAAGGCTGAACTTGGGAGTTACGCTTTTGCTGCTCAATATCAACAAAATCCTCTGCCACTTTCAAGTGGTATAATTAAGCAAGAATGGTTGAAACGCTATAGAAATTTTCCTGACAATCTCTCACATATAACTCAGAGCTGGGACACTGCGGTTTCAACAAATGATTCTAGTGGCTTTAGTGTCTGCACTACCTGGACAAAGGTAGATAATAAGTTTTATTTACTCGATGTGTACCGTGCGAAGCTTGAGTATCCAAAACTTAAAGAACAAGTTCTGTCACTAGCTTCAAGATGGAAGCCACACGCAATTTTAATCGAAGCAAAAACGAGTGGTCAGCAATTGATTCAAGAGCTAAAGGCAATACCTGTTATCGAGATAGTGCCGCATAACAGTAAGCTCGCTCGATTCCACCAGATTGTTCCGATAATAGAATCTGGCAAGGTTTTTCTGCCACACCAAGCAGTATGGCTGAGCGACTTTGAGTATGAGATTTTGATGTTTCCAGAAACCCGCCACGACGATCAAGTAGACAGCACCGTGCAGTATCTGCAGTGGATGAGAGACAGTAGCTCGCGAGTTGCAGCTATACGAAGGTTGTGATTTAAGAAACAATAAGAGCGTATCTAAGCTTAATTATTAGCTCATTTAAAATAAATATTTATTTTCTAGCATGATATGTAATAATCAAGTATATTAATCAAAGCTAGAGGCAAAGTTATGACAATAAGTTTTCTAAATTGGAACACATTATTGAGTTCAGTTAGTGCTGACAAAAATTTAAGCAAAGATAACGTAATTGAAAAAATACAAAATAGGCTAAAAAGGCATTCAAAGAAATATTATGAAGAGTGGGAAAAATCTGGCTTTGATATAAATTATGTGTATAAAAATGTTGGAAAAGTGACTCTTTTGCATTTAGCTGTTTCCTGTAACCTAGAAAATATAACAAATGCTCTCATAGAAAAAGGTGCAAATGTTGATGAAAAAGATTGTGATGAGAAGACTGCTTTGCATTATGCTGCTGAGAATCGTTACAAAGACATAGTAAAGGTTTTAATCCAAGTAGGAGCAAATGTTGATGTGCAACATTTATATGGAACTCCTTTACATTATGCTGTTTCTTATTGTCGCAAAGAGACAGTAGAGGTTTTACTCGAAAAAGGAGCAAATGTTAATGCAGTAAATACACATGGAATGACTCCTTTAGATTATGCTAAGGGTCAAAACGTAGAAGTTCTATTAAAGGCAGGAGGACGTTCTTTTGTGAAAGCATTTAATAGAGGGGTTGCTGCCGCTGTAGAAACTGCATTATTAGTTGCTGCTATAGCAGCGGTGCTTTTTGCAACTGGGACAATTGCGATACCTATAGCTATAGCAGTGGTTGCAGTTATAGCACTAGCAGTTGGTGGTGCTACATATATGATGTTAAAGCCTGATACTCAAGTTGATAAACCAATCTTAACAAATGGACAGCAAGAAGCTGCTAGCGCTAGTAGGGTTGCCTAGCGCGTATTCGACCTACCAGTGTCAAACACTGATCATAGGGAATGACATTTTACAGGGGCACTGGAATAACATAGGAGAGAGCGCTGACAACTTTCGTTTAGGCAAGATTATATCTTGAAAAAATTAAGCTTTAGTGCTATTAAATAGTTGTAAATTTTGTCTCTGTGGTAGCTTTATGAATGTTGAAAGTAAAAAAATACATGATGCTAAAATAAAATTACCAATATTTCTTGATTATCAATCTACTACTAAAGTGGATCCCCGCGTTTTAGAGGTGATGATACCTTACTTTGGTGAGTTCAGTAATGCACACTCTCGTAGCCATTCATTTGGTTGGACAGCTGAGGAAGCAGTAGAAAAAGCAAGGAAACACATTGCTGACTTGGTGAACGCAGAAAGCAAAGAAATTGTCTTTACCTCGGGTGCAACCGAATCAAATAACATGGCAATCAAAGGCATTGCTCACTTTTATAAAAATAAGGGAGATCATATAATAACTGTTTGCACAGAGCATAAGTGTGTTTTGGATTCTTGTCGGCATCTGGAAAATGAAGGCTTTAAAGCTACATATTTGCCCGTTAAGCAAAACGGAATTATAGATTTGTTGAAACTTGAGGAGGCAATCACTGATAAAACAATTCTGATTTCAGTGATGATGGTGAATAATGAAATCGGAGTAATGCAACCTGTCAAAGAGATTGGTGCAATATGTAGAAAATATAATATATTTTTTCATACAGACGCTGCTCAAAGCTTTGGAAAAGTTCCAATAGACGTAAATGAAATGAACATTGATCTTATGAGCCTTTCTAGCCATAAAATTTATGGACCTATGGGAATAGGTGCATTATATGTTCGTAGAAAAAATCCTCGAGTTAGATTGACACCACTAATTAGTGGTGGTGGACAGGAGAGAGGCATGCGCTCTGGTACAGTTCCAACTCCCCTCGCAGTTGGTTTTGGTGAAGCGGCACGTATCGCTAAAGAAGAAATGGAAACAGAAGCAAGCAAATTAGAAGAACTGAGAGATATTTTGTACAACAAAATAAAAGAAGCATTTCCTGATGTTGTTTTAAATGGTGACTACGAAAATAGGATTCCAGGTAACCTTAACTTAAGTTTTCCTTATGTTGAGGGTGAGTCTCTTATCATGGCAATCAAGGATTTAGCAGTAAGCTCTGGTTCTGCATGCACATCTGCATCCCTTGAGCCTTCTTATGTCATAAGATCACTAAACAATGGCCACGATCTTGAGCATTCATCAATTAGATTTGGCCTTGGCCGATTTACAACTAAAGATGAAGTTCTATATGCAGCAGATCTTGTTACTAAAAATGTTGGACGGCTAAGAGAGATGAGCCCACTTTTGGAAATGGTACAAGAGGGAATAGATTTAAGCACCGTAAAATGGGATTCTCATTGAAGAATAAGACGTTAACCATTAGCAGAGTGATGGTTGTCTAAGCTCTTTCTATGGGTGAAATCGGAAACTTAGCTTTAAGTCCTTTGTAGATGATACGGAACTAAGTAGCAGTCCTATACATATTAAGCTCGCAGCAGTTGTGCTTCCGCCATAGGATAGAAATGGAAGTGGGTCACCTATTATAGGTAATAGGCCTATTGTCATTCCAATGTTTATAAAGAAATGAGCACCAAAAAAGGCAAAAATCCCGATAGATGTTAACTTAGAAAAATAATTTTTTGACCTGTAAGCGATAGAGAATATTATAGCGAGCAATGTGGTATAGAGTAAAATCAAAGTCATGCTGCCTAAAAAACCCCATTCTTCGCTCAGCACTGCAAAAGCAAAATCTGTACGCTTTTCTGGCAAAAATCCAAGTTGAGTTTGACTTCCGTTAACAAAGCCCTTACCAAACAAACCTCCTGAACCAATAGTTATTTGAGATTGCTGTGCATTATAACCTATTCCAAGTGGATCCACTGATGAATCCAAAAACGATAATATCCTTTGCTTATGATAAGGGCGCAAAAAAGGCCAAATAGCTGGTATTGCGAAAATGCCAAGTGTTCCAAAAATTATTAAATGAGATCTTTCCATTATTGCTGTGAATATAATTGATGCTCCTATAAAAAACATTATCACAGCTGTGCCTAAATTAGGTTGCTTCAATACCAGAAATACAGGTAAGAAAATAATTATAAGCGGCTTAAATAAGCTTTGAAATTTCATCATTTTATACACACTTTGTTTATTAAAATAACAAGCAAGTGCAAGTATTAAGCCTACTTTTGCAAATTCTGATGGTTGCAAGCTAATTGAACCAATTCTTATCCACCTTGTAGCACCCATTATGTGCGAACCAAAAAAATTTACTGCTAACAGCGCAATTACTGCTGCTATATAAAAAAAATAAGCGTGTTTCAAATAAAAATCTAGTTCTATAAATGACATAGCTATAGCAAGTAAAAAGAAGAAAGAGAATATGACCAATTGATGAATTGCAAATGGAGCCCACTTTCCTCCAGCAGAAGAATATTGAACAACAATGCCAACGCAAAACAGAGCTATTACGTTAATGACTAGTAATAAGTGAATCTTCTTTAGCTTATCCACAGCGAAAACTTTACAGACTTTGAGGTATAATAAAACATAAGAAAATCAAAAAGCAAATTTATCAATCACTAATCGAATTAGATTGCTATATATCCCAGTTATTACCGTTAAAGTTGCCATAAACAATGGGCAAAAGAGCATAAGGAATGGCACCTCGTTAAGTGTCACTCCAACGTTTGATTCTGTACTGTTTTCAAAATATATTTTCTCTACCATTCTCCACATATATATTAGTGCAAGAAAAGAGCCAGCAGCAAAAACTGTAAGGGAAGTCCATGCATGAGATTCGATAATTGCTTTCATCATATACCACTTACTTACAAAGCCATTTGTCAAAGGTACACCGATTAATGCCAAACTAAGTAGAGTAAATGCAAGTGTTGTATAAGGCATTGACTTTTTTAGTCCTGACAAATTTTCTATCTTTGTCATACCAAATTTATAAGAAATACACCCTGCAGTCATAAATAAAGACGTTTTTATCATGCTGTGATTTACTATGTGAAGAATTGCTGCAAATAAACCTGCTTTTGAATTTAAACCCAGCATTAAAATTATATAGCCAATCTGACTGATACTGGAGTGAGCAAACAGTCTTTTTATATCTTTTTCGGTTATTGCAGATATTGATCCAAATACAATAGCGCAAAGTGCGAGGATAATTATCACATTATGCAGTGGTAAGAAAAAATTTTGCTGGAAAACAGTATAAAAGATTCTGATAAAAACATATATCATCACTTTTGTCACTGTGCCTGAAAAGAATACGCTAATGAAGCTTGGTGCTTCACTATACGCATTAACTAGCCATTTACTGAGTGGAAACAGTGCCATCTTGATCGAGAGACCAACAAAAATGAACAATGTACCAAGTCTTATGATGTTATTATCGTATAATGGCACTATCCTTTCAGCCATGTCTGACATGTTGAGCGTTCCCGTCATAGAGTACAAAAGTCCGATGCCAAATAAGTAAAATGTTGCTCCCACAGTACCACTAATTAGATATTCAAATGCTGCAACTAGGGCTTTCTTATCCCTTCCCATTGAAACTAGGACATAGGAAGAAAGAGATGAAATTTCTAAAAAGACATAAAGGTTGAATATATCATTTGTTACTAAAATCCCAAGTAGTCCACTTAAGCACAGTAAAAATAGAGAATAAAAACCAGTGATTTTGTTTTCGCTAATCTCTTTTTCATTAATATGAAAGCTATAAAGCACACTAATTAATGCTATAAAATTCACCAAAGTTAGAATCAAGGAGTTTAATACGTCGATTCTTAACTCTATTCCATACGGAGGAGCCCAATCTCCAAGGTAATAAGTTATAATTTCACCATTGTATGTTTTTATGAGCAGCATCAATGAGATCAAAAAAGTAGCTGTTGTTGCGGTAAAAGAAATAAACCAAGATATCTTGTGCCTCTTGGCAAGAAAGCAAAACATTGACGCAATTATTGGTATAATCACTTGTAGAATTGGTAATTGCATTAAACTATTGTTAATACATCGTTAAAGTATTAGTATATATAATACTTTTTATTTTAATACCTTTATGTTATCTAAAATTTATAATGCAGTAACAAACCTATTACGAAGAAAAGGTAAACTTATAGGGGGGGGCGAAAACGGAAATTCTTACTATGAATCAAGTAAAGGAAAAAGATGGGTGACATACGGAAATATTTCTGAGCCAACAACAATTTCTCCAGAATGGCATATATGGCTGCATTATACCGATAATGCAGTACCAGTTAACAATAAAAAGAGAAAAATTCCTAATTTAACGGGTACAAAAGATGCATACTACCCAAACCAAAAGGTGAAAAACTACTATGAAAGCTGGAATCCTAATAACTGAAGATGCAAAGGTCAAATATACTTGAAATAACTGCTGGGTCATTTGTATTAATTTTCACTATTTTTCTTATCTTCTTTGCCATTGACAAGCTATCTTACATAAAGAAAAATTATAAGGATTGCTATAAAATACATGGCCTTTTTACTGATGCTAACGGTGTAGGAGTCGGCGATAGCGTTAAAATTTCCGGCGTAGGTGTTGGAAGCATAACTGGTGTATCACTTGATAAAGCTACCTACATAGCGCGAATCGATATGTGCATAAGCAGAGATATAAAATTGCCAGTTGATAGCTCAGCTCTAATCACTAGCAGTGGAGTTGTTGGCAGTAAGTTTGTTAATATAACACCTGGCGCAGATCCCAAATTAATTTCACACGGTGGTAAGATAGTGCATACTCAAGCTGAAGCAAATATGGGAGGAATAATGGATAAAATTATTGGTATGTTTACGAAGTGAAAATGGCAGAATTCCAAGTTTATCCGTTCAGTTGAAGCCTCCTGTAGTTCTAAAGTATTCAAAGCGTCTGCCTGATTTCTTGCTTTTTTTACCCCTTACTAACCTATAATTGGGCTTTATAGTATAGCTTAATGGTTGCAGTACATGTCTATCAATGGTAAAATGAAGATTAATTTATTTTGATATTATGATTGGTTTGCTGTTTGCCGTACTGTTGTTCTTTTGTGGTGGTGATGCACTTGCAAAACAGGAGCCACGCTCAATAGCCGGTGATAATCACATAAAGGTAATGAATTATAATCCACAAGCTGTACATAAGTATACGGGTTTTTATGGTTATCAATCCAGTATATTGTTTGAACCAGGGGAAGTAATACAAAATCTTTCAATGGGTGATGCAACCGGTTGGCAACTCCTTCCTCAAGGTAATAGATTATTTATTAAGCCTATAGACGATATTGCCGATACTAATGCAACTATAATTACCAATAAAAGAGTTTATTACTTTGAGTTTCACGCTGAGGAAGCAACTGGATTAGATGATCCAAGATTAGCATATGAAGTAAGGTTTCTTTATCCACTATTCAACAGTGATGAGATTTATTCAACGAGTAACGGTAATATTCTAGAGCAAGCTAGTCATACCATTATTCCTGATATAAATGATATTGAAGTTATAAAGAAGGGCTTAAATTTTAACTATTCAATCTCGCATGTTAAAGGCAGTCAGTCAATAACACCAATCAAGGTTTTTGATGACGGAAAATTTACATATCTACAATTTAATAAAATAAACTCTGATCTCCCGGCAGTTTTTATGGTTGATTCTGCAGGGTATGAGTCTTTGATCAATTTCCGTACAGTTGATGACTATCTGATAATCGAAAGAGTAAGTTCAGTATTTACCTTAAGGAATGGATCAAGTACAGTTTGCCTATTTAATGAAAGCATGCCTTTCAAAAAAGGTAAATGATTAAAATGCCCGAGATATGGGTGCAAAATTTTTTCTATGGTGTTTCGTAATTCCATAAAGACTAATAGCATTAAGGTGCTCTTTTGTTCCATATCCTTTATTTTTATACCAGTTATATTTGGGATGTTTATTGTGCAACTCTTCCATAAGCCGATCTCTTGTAACTTTTGCAATGATTGAAGAAGCGGCAATTGATATACTCAAACTATCACCATTCACTATAGATTTTACTTGCCATTTCACTTCAGGTGGTTGATTACCATCAACTAGCACATAATCTAATTCTAGATCCAAATTCACCAGTGCACGTTTCATTGAAAGCTTTGTTGCTTGCAAGATATTGTATGAGTTTATTTCTTCTACGCTTGCCATTCCTATACCAAATTTTGCAACAGATGTTATTTTTTCATATAGGACTTGCCTACACTTAGGAGTCAATTTTTTCGAGTCGTTGATTCCATCAATAATTGTATTTCTATCGATAAACACTACAGCTGCAGATACCACTGGACCAGCAAGCGGACCTCTTCCAACTTCATCTACTCCTGCTATAATGCCTGATAATGTATTTTCTAATGTAAAATCTGGATATTTCATAATTCCTATAATAAGAAAGCTAAAGCAAAAATCGAACAAACAATAGAAATTATCCAAAATTTTATAATTATTGTATTTTCTGACCACCCTTTCTTTTCAAAGTGATGATGTATTGGTGTCATAAGGAAAACTCTTTTTCCTTCTCCATATTTAAACTTTGTATATTTAAAATATGATATCTGAATAATCACAGAGAGAGTCTCTATTACAAAGATTATTCCAATAATAGCAAAAAGCATTTCTTTTTTAATTAGGACACTAGTTAACCCTAAAGCTGCACCGATTGATAGGCTTCCAACATCACCCATAAATATTTTTGCTGGATGTGTGTTAAACCACAAGAAACCTAAAATGGCTCCTATAAATGCGATGCAGAATAAAGTAATATTTACATCTGCTTGAGTTATGTATGCAATTAGCCCCAAAAAAGCAAAGGAAGTGATGACTTGAGTTGCAGCAAGGCCATCTAGGCCATCTGTGAGATTTGCGGCATTAGAAGAGCCGACAATTACAAATGCAGCAAACGGAACATATAGATAGCCAAAGTCGATTATTACTTCTTTAAATAGGGAAGTTTTTGTAAAATCTTCAGCAGATTGTAGTTTAAGTATAGACATAACAACCAGAACGATGACAAACTGAATGAGTATTTTGGTTTTTGCACTTAAACCTCTGTGGTGATTCGTCTTCAATTTTAAATAGTCATCAATAAATCCAAGTAGAGCAAAAAATAGAGTTATAAATATCAGTAATAAAACTTCTGGTGTTAATTGATTCCAAAGCAGGATTGGTAATAAAGCAGAAGTGAGTATTATTATTCCACCCATAGGTGGTATATTCTTTTTTGTTATTAAATGGCTTTCTGGTCCACATGATCTGATTGGTTGTCCATCTTTACTTATCTTTTTTAGAAGTTTTATAAAATAAGGAAAAAGAATGAGCCCAAAAATAAATGAGGTAAAAAACGTCTTTGTAGCTAAGATCACCTGCCTATCCAAATTGACTAGATATTATACCAAAAGCTTTACCTAATCTCAATTTATACCTTTTTAGCAGCTCATTTTAATTTAGGGTAAATTAGTTATTGATTAATTATGACAAAGTCTGCATACTGATATTTAGTTAATGGTAAGAGGTGATATATATTAGATTTAGCTTATTTAAAAAGCTTTTGGGAACTATTTTAGTACCCTATAGTGAGAATAGAGTTAAAAATCCTCACACGCATACAGTAAAAGAACCTTCCTTTGGTGATATAGCTTTAAAGTTGAGTAAGGAAAAAAGCAAGAAGAGCATCTTATTCTTCTAAAGGGTAAAAGCAATAGCTCTGTTACAACTTTAACAGAAGGATCGTCTAGTACTCAGAGTGCGTCTAAATCAACATCAGGCAAGAACGAGCGTAGATATATCAAATTAGACAGCGATGAAGAATGGGATGAATTCTTTGAGTTACAGAATGATCCTTCCATTAATACTACAAACAAAGAACCTTTTTCTCCGAAGAAAGGAGAATTTCACTATCATTGTAAAGAGATTGTAGGCAAAATTGCTGACCAAATTAAGGCAGAGATATCTGAAGGTATGAAAAATCATACCATAGGGTCCATAATGATAAAAGGAGGCAAAAGGGAAGATAATATTGTTTACCCTACCGTGAGAGTTGTGCTACAGGTCAATAAAGAAGGAGTAGATATAGCTAAACTTCTAAGCGGTAGTATATGTGAAAAGTATGATGTAAGAACAATTACATTTTGTCATCCTAATCAAGAAAAAAAGAGAGGGGCATGTTGCTATATTAATGATGATGAGGAAAGAGTTTATGAAATAATTAGTGGGTTATATGAAATGACTTTAAAGTGGTATGTTGATGGGAAAGAATGCAAAATTAAAGTTAACATTGACGGTGAGAACGGTGTAACTCTCCTTGAAGGCAACGGTGTTACTGCGGAGCAGTTGCGCGCAAATAAAGAAGTCAAAATAGGTAAGAAACGTGAGCCAAAATCTTTATATGAAGCGTTAGCATCGCAGCTGCAACAAAGAAGCTCTGAATCAGTCAAAGTTTTACAACAGCCTACAACAGGTATGGAAGATGTGACAACAACACCAACTTCTACTTCTCAGAGATGTATTTTTGACTAAATAAATAAGAAAAAGCAAAAATAGTATAAGTTGTTTGCAAATGTAAGCAACTTATACTTCTATGATGAACAACATGATACTACCGAGAAATTTCTACGACCGGCCAACTTTAACCTTAGCTGGGGAGCTGCTGGGAAAAACGCTAAAATTCTTTAATTTTAGCGGAATAATAACTGAAGTTGAAGCGTATATAGGAATGGATGATCCAGCTTGTCACGCAGCAAGAGGCTATACTAATCGAACCTCAGTAATGTTTGGTACTCCGGGGTTTTCGTACGTATATTTTATATATGGAATGTATTATTGTCTAAATATTGTAACAGAAGCAGAAGGATTCCCAGCAGCAGTGTTAATACGAGGATTAAAGATCATTGAACCGCTTGAAGCAAACTTAGGCGGGCCAGGCATACTGTGCAAAAGATTAAACATTACAAAAGAACATAATAAACAAGACCTTACTATAAGCCACGAATTTTGTGTTTATGAATCTCACCTCAAACCGGATTATGTGTGCACTCCAAGAATCGGAATTAGTAAAGGCCAAGAGAAATTTTGGCGATTTAAAAGTTGCGCTTTAGCAGAAATGCCTAAAATCACACTCGACAATAAATATTAGACTTCTAATACCAATTCCTCTTACATAACCAACAAATAGATAGTATATATGAAGGGGTTATAGTAAAAATAGTTGAATATGGAAGTATAAAGTGGCATTAAGGTCAAAACTATTAGACAAAAAAAGTTGTAAATTTGGTGAAAGAAATGTTAAAAAAGGTCAGAAACAACGCATATGTTTCAAAAAAGTTACAAGCGGTGATAGCAGGAAAAGAAAGTAGTATAAGCGCTGTAGCAAGAATATGTAAAATTTCAAGGGCTGCATTGACTGAATGGATAAAGCACCTAAAATTTAGTAGAGCAGAAAAATTACTTGCCCCATATCAGCGGCGAATAAAAAGCAAATTAAACAAAAATCAACGTGAGCAAATTGAAATATGGGTAGAAAGAAATCCAAATATTACTATTAAGGAAGTGCAAATAAAAATCTCAGAGGAATTTGGCCTAAACATCGGCAAATCAACAGTGCACCGTGAGATACAAAGGATTTACATAACACCGAGGCCAATGCACCATAAACAAGATAAAAATAAGCAAGAAGAGTTAAAAAATACTGCAATAAAATAGTTAATTCCCACCCTAAAAAGGAGGTCTTTTTTTGATGAATCACGATTTGGGACTCATTCAAAAGTCGGACACGAATGGTTCAAAAAAGGGATCAGAACGCAGGTTAAAATGAAAATCGGTAGACAAAATTTCTATATCTACAGTGTGGTAAATCCAAGAAGTGGTGAGGAAATTAGCCTACTTGCTCCATACGTAAACACTGATTGTATGAATATATTTCTGGAGCAGATGTCGAAAGATTTGGGCACGAAAGAAGCCTTTCTTGTAATGGATTACGCAAGCTGGCGGGAGTGTTAAATAAACTGTGTCAAACTGCATTTTTAATTCAACTCAATTTTCAATCTGTTGGGAAAGAAAATGTCGAGCTGAGATATAGTCAATGCCCAATCATGTAAAGGCATAGTCCATTTCTCCTCCACTTTCTTTATAGCACAATATACCTGTTTATACAAGGCATTTATGTGTAATAGTTTAGACTTGATCTGACAGGCATGAATTATCTGACAGAAGAATTGAAAACCGATATCAGCATCCTGTTTAATGCTATCAATATTTTTCTGATAAGCAATATGCATACTATCAAAAAAAGTTTGCATAGCCATAGCAATATTTACCTGAATGTGGTCTAGATCTATTGTAAGAATGCACCCAATGGTCTACGTCTAACTGAAGTTCTGCCAAAGAGGTGTAAATTTTCTTTCTAAAGATAATATTGTAACATTCATCTTCTGTGGAACCTTTCACATATGCCATTAGTCTGTGGAGTTGGTTCGAGAATGATCAATATTTTCTACCCCTAAATATAGCTGTGATTTTCAGGTTTGCCACAATACTCTGTACCACGATCCGTCAAAACACGTAGCAATCTGTTCATCAAAGAACGGTACTACCCTATCATTAAGAAGATCTGCAGCTGTGATAGCAGTCCTTTCTGTGTAAAGCTTAGCAAAAGCAACTCTGGAATAGGTATCAACAAAGGTTTGCTGGTAAATTCGTCCAATACCTTTGATATTACCAACATAATAACTGTCTTGGCTACCTAAGTATCCTGGATGCTCTGTTTCAATTTCTCCATGGGCCTCTTTTTCTTCCTTAGCCTTTTCTAGAGCTGTTATCTGTTCTTCTGTTAAAATGATACCATCCTGAGCTACTTTTGCTTCTAATGCCTTTAACCTCTTTTTAAAGTTTTCAAGATCGTTTCTTTGCCACACTGATCTTATTCCACTTGCAGAGATCTCTCTTTTTCAGTTCGTTTGCTGCTCTTTCTTGTCCGTATACTGGAAACTCTATTGCTATTTCAACTACTGCTTTTTCTATATCCTCCGACACTCTATTTGCATACAATGGCTTGCTTTTGCTTATCTCGTGTAAAGCCTCTTCTCCTCCTGTTTCATACAGTTCTTTGAAGCGGTAAAATGTATCCCTTGAATATCCCATACGCCTGTGATACATTTCCTAATTGCTTTGCAAGTTCTAGCAATCCCAACTTTGGTTTTAGTATTTTTTCTTGTGTTGTACTCATATCTGACACTCCTTTAAAATTTGTTTGTATTTTTATCTTACTTTATTAACCTGTCAGATCAAATCTAAACTATTACAGATTAGTAGTATAGATTATCCTCCTAACTGGGTCGGAATACTTAAAACAACCAGATAGGTTTTCCCAATTATTCTGCCAAGATTATAGGGTACTTTGTGCCCCATTTTTCATCTAATTCCAACAGATAATTCTCGGCAATTTCCTTACTTGAAGCTTTTCTTTAAATCACTCAAAAAACTCTTTACTAGCTACATACTTCAGTGAGTTACGTATCTGATGCACTATACACATTCTGCATTAGGGAACACACCGTTTATTGCTGCAGGAAAGCTTTTTAGCCCATCTACACATGCAATTAGAATATCTTCCACTCCTCTCTCTTTGAGATCATTTAGTACTCCCAACCAGAACTTCACTTTCAGCTAAATAAAACTTCTTTTCTGCCATTTTGCTAATATATTATACATACATTTACTTACACAACTCCTTAAAAAACCATGAAAACTATCGGATATACAGACTGCAGCGGACGACTACGCCATTCGTTGATTACTGTTTGTCAGTAATACTTGATATCTCTGCCGCCGATATTTTATGATCGTAAATTTCCTCAATATGTGACGCTATATCTCCATGCCACTGGCAAATGTGCTTAAGACCTTTGCTTCAAGTTCTGTTGTTTGTCTTTTTCTAACTATTTGGGGTTCAAAGCTTCCTTCCCTGTCTCTAGGTGTTAACAACTCAAATGAGTTGTACGTAAAGTTTTTCCCATTTCTTCGATTATTTTCTTCGCTTTCACCAGACAAGTGGTGTTCTATTTCACCTTCCAGACTTGCCTCAAGCAGCTTTTTTATAAACGGTGTCATCTCTTCCTGTTAGCGGTCTTCCTTCTCGTATAGACGACAGGTTTCTAATTCTTTATAATCTACCAAACCGGTAGTTTTATTTACTTGACTCATGTCAAACCTCCGTTTTTTATATCAATTATATTTTTATTTCTTGGTTTGACACAGTTTATTTAACACTCCCACTGAAATACTTAAACTCCTACTATTTTCACTTCACTTGTTGCTGCACTGAGTGACTTGAGTTCATACTAGCACCCTGATTTTCTGCATAACTTTCTCTACAGGAATTTGACGAAGAGTTTACTATATCGCCATACTCTAAATCTTTTACTGCTTCCAAGACTCCCTCCTCAATTTTTTTTATAATCTCTAGACTTAAGTTAGGGTAAAATTTATTTAACGCTTCTCTTATGTGAATCGTATACTTTTTATCTATATCAATATATTCGCCATCTTGTCTGCTCTTCTCACATCCTCTTCGATCACATTCATCAATTTGCTCTTCAAGGCTACACTTTTTTAATATGTCACAATTTATGTTTGCTTTTACTTCTTCGCTTATTTTTTTCTCTAATTCATCCTTGGTTTCATCATCAATCTCAAACTTAAGATCTTTCATTATCTCATTTTTTATCTTTTCTTTCAATTCATTCTCAGTCTTATCACCAATCTCAAACTTAAGACCTTTCTCTAGCTCACTCTTAATATCTTCTTTCAGTTCATTTTTAGTCTTATCATCAATCTTACACTTAAGATCTTTACCATATTTATCATAAATCAACTTACTCTTATTGACTTTACAATCATCCAATTTTGTGAACAAATTAACTTTCACCATGTCACTAACAGAACATGTATCAGGTGGTAATGAACATGCACGACTTGTATTTTTTTGATTTGAATAAAAATAGGTACTTTTTAACATAAAATGACTCCATTAGTAAATAAATTTATTAAACATAAAATGAAGTGTGTACTAACAATGTACATATTTCACTACTTTCATATAATATAAACAGTACTTTCTGGCACTGACACATTGTAAGCAGAAAAGAAAAGTTCTCTATCTACTATAGAGTTATTCACCGCCTCTACGCATCTATCACATTCAGAATTGCCGTGACAACTGCCCGCAATTCTACCGTCTACAATCTCAAGGAGAGTAGACCAGGAGAACTTCCCTCCTGGCCCCTCGCAGAACCCTACGCGAGACTCTTGCCTCATAAGGCTCCCACTAGTCATTGCCCTAATCCTATACTTAATTTCCAGTGCACAAAAAGATTTGGTCTACTCTTTGCGATTCTTTCTAGTAACTTAGCTGCTTTGGTCTTATGCCTATTCAGCTTCTTGTACTTTGTCTGCAACCACTTTCTGAGTTTCCTATTAAACATTCTTATTATGCTATCTAGTGCAGTTATATGATGCTTCCCGTAATAGTTAAACCACCCTCTCAGGATTGGATTACATATTCGTGATATATCTTCTATTTCCAAGTTTGTTCTTCTAGCAAATTTCCAGCTTCTAATTTCTTTCTTCATCTTGTTCAGGCTTTCTTTACTTACAGTTGGAGTAAAACTTACAAACAGACTACTATCTTTTCTATTTCGTACAAGTCTTTTTCGAAATTCATATCCAAGAAATGTAAATGACACATTCTCATGATTATCCATTCGTTTTCCATCTTGACAGTAGATAATTTTGGTCTTTGTATGCTTTACTTCCAATTTGCAAATCTTCAGTCTCTGTTCAAGTTGAGTTAAAAATAGTTGTGCTTGGTACACAATGTATAACACCATCATCAGCATATCTTGCCCACTTTACACTTGGATATTCTCTTCTCATCCATGCATCAAAGCTGTAGTGCATGAATAGATTGCTTAAGATAGGACTAACTACCCCGCCAACAATGTTGCAAATTTTTCTTTTCTTCTCGATTATTTCCAGGAGAGTTTGGTAGCTCTTTTACACGAAATACCACATTTACGTCCTCAAGGTTAATTTCAATTCTCTTGACTAACGTTCTAATAATATCACGTTTAGTTAGCCAGCCTGCGTTATCAAGGTTTGATGTAATATTGGAAGAAAAGTCTTCTAAATTGGTTATAACCAAAGTTAATTCCTGTTTTAATTTCTTTTGATCGAATATCCTTTTCTTCTCCTCTTCAATTGTTTTTAAACTTTGTTTCATTGCTTTAATTCGTGGTTCAAATTCTTCTTGATTATTGAGCATAACTATCAATAAGTCTAGCAATACCACGTTTTAATTTATTTTCTTGTTTCTCTAGTAAATCGCTTTTTTGATCCCATGATGATTTTTTAAGCTCTGAAAGTCTACGCCTGTATTCTTCCAAAACCCTATTTGGATTTTTCAATAAATGCTTAACCTCTTCCCACACGGCTGTTTCTAATGCATCTGTACGAATGTGTTTATTATCACAAATTTTATTACCACCAAAACGGTAAGAATCTCTACCTATACAACGATAATAAGCATAATGATCAATTTTTTCTCCTCGCTTATTTCTTACAGGACTTCCGTAATATGCATAACGACAACGCTTACATACTTGTAGTGAATGTTTTGCTCCTCTTTCTCTTGTCCTTGCTATTTTTCTATTTTCAGCTAATTGTTCTTGAGCTATATCAAATACATCTTCGTCCACTATATTTGGCACTTTAACATAAATCCAATTTGCTTTTTCAACAGAATAGGTAGAGTAATTATCTTTCGGTTGTTCACAAGAATGTTTCTGTGGTCTGATATGTTGTACCTACTTTTGTTTTACCAAAAGCCGCTTGTCCTTTGTAAGCAGGATTTTTTAACATACCCCAAATCACACTTCTATCCCAGCACTTTTTTCCTGTTCGTGTTATAATAGACATAGTGTTTAGCCGACGACACACTTCCCCAACTTTCTCTTCCTACCCACAAAAATACTTTCCTAACAATATTAGCTTCTTCTTCGTTTATTTCAAATAAAGCTTGTCCTCCTCCCATATATTTATCTATATAACGATAACCATAAGGAGCTCCTCCCATTACGCTTACACAACCTTTATTAGCTGCGTAAATCTTTCCGCGACGACTTCGTTCCATAATTTTCGCTCGTTCATATTCTGCTATCATACCTTGCATTTGTAACAGTAACTGAGATTCTGGATTATTGTTAATCTCATAATTTAAGAAAACCGTTTCTGCTCCTGCTTTCTCAAATTCTTCAAATTTGATATGCATATTTCCTAGATAAGCGATCAGGTGAATGAATCTATCAATTTTACCTTCTGTTACTTTATCATGTAATTTTTCTAGATCAGGACGGACTAACACTGTAGCCATTGTCAATAAATTTATACTCACTTGTACCCATCCGTACTAATTTGCTTCTCTAAAGCTGCAACTTGACTTGCTATTGTATTTTCTTGTGCTTGTTTCCCTGAAGAAACTCTTGCATATAAACTCACTGTTACCATTTGATCCTCCTTGAATCCCATTTTTATGTTTTAAATTTTTTTGGCTTACTTGCTTTGACACGGCTTTTTCATAAGCATCTAACAAATACTTTTCTGCCAACTGGTTAGTTTCATAGCTACAGCTAATCCGTATAGCTAATCTCTTATTCCCCATGAACTTTCCTTGAAATAATATGTTCATATCATTCATTGAAACTGATGGTTAATTGATTGTTGGCACTATAAATAAATGGCACTCTTGTTTTTGGACATAGAAGTTTTCGAGAAATGCTTTTCTCTAATTTTACGTTTTTTGCAACATTGTTGGCGGGGTAATTACACCACTGCCATTAAGTTAAGGGAAAGAGAAGTTAAGATTGGACAAAAAATTTGAAGTGATTGATAATTATGGTAAATACTAGGGTGAATTTTTAAGAAAAGGGAGTCTGAAAAGTGCAAGTTATTTAAAAAAGTAATAATTGCAGGTTATTTTGCAAAGAATGTACTAATGCAATGATACTGAAAAGATATCTTGAATTTAAAACACATGTTTTCTAGCTCTTTTCTGGTAGTTGAGTGAACGAATATCAGATATCTTATGACGATCAACTCTTCTCCCTTTTCTTACCACTAAAGTGTTCATCAAAAATAACTGTGATAGTCGATCCATAATGCAGTCTATGTCTGACTCTGTAGAAAAAATATCAAAGGCTAAGTTTTTAATCGCATTAAATGAGACAGATTTATTGATGCTTTTTTTTAGTTTACTATTCTGTGCGCTCAATGTCTCTTCATCATCTTCTATCATGATACTTTCTAGATTACTGATGAAGATAGTTGACCAAAAATCCTACTTGATAGTTTCAATACTTTTTCCTGTGAAATTCTCTAAATTTAATCTTCCCTTCAGCCTAGAAAAAAATGTTTCTACTCCCCAGCGCAAGTAATATAATCTCTCAAACTCTTCGACTGTAAAACTTTGCTCATCTAACAGAGATGTTACTAACACTTCAACTTCTCCAGAAGAAAGTATTATTTTGACTAACCTGAATTTCATCTCATCAGGTAATCCTAGCTTTCGTAGCTGTCTTGCTACTTTAATAGGTGCGGTAGACACTACCACCATACTAGATGGGCTTTCCGGCTTAAACATAGCGTTTATTTCATTGAAAGACGAACTTGGACAGCGAATTATATAATTGATTTTCCTTCCTGTAAGCTCAGCAAGAAATCGATAAGATACGTATCCTCTATCACAGATTAACAAATCGTCTGATTTTATGGATTCAAGCATACCGATCGCTAAATCAACCTCATAGCTGTCACCTCTACTTAGCACAGATTTTATTGCAATATTATTTAGCACATCGTAGCAAACTTCAAAGGTTGCACTTGTATAGTCTTCAAATCTCTGGATTCCATTCCATACTGCTCTTGAGCCAAACTCGCCTATTATTTTGTCGCTCTTTGGCAGAATCAGTATTGAAGCATCAAATGCAAGTACTCTGAAGCCATGGTGGGTTTTAAATTCCTGATCTTGGTAGTATAGGGAAACTATATCATCATTTAACTCTGAAAACGCAGTATGCTTTAGCTTCTTTCTTGCTTGAGTAAATGCACTTGCCGTAATTGTGTAATCTTTTCTTGTATGCAGAACAAACTCATTAAGCATTACTTGTAATGACTTTACACTCTTTCTAAAAATCAGGAGAAATACATTAATGAAGGGCAGCTTTCTTTTTCGTGAGAAGTCTTTTGAGGATGCTCTGTGTGCGTTTATAAAGTTTAAACTCATCAATTTATTTTTTATAAACATGATTATTCTTTTTTTTACTCATGTCATTACTTCTTTTAATTTGTGGATCTTACCTGATTTTACAATACAGTCCATCACTTTCCCTTAACTTAATGGCAGTGGATCCAATACACTCCTGTTGATTCCATGGCTATTGTAGTAACTTTGCACCTCTTTAACCACTTTGCTAAGTTATAAAGATCTTCTGTGAAGCAGCAGAATTTTTGTATATTCTGTTTATCTCTTCCTTCTGGTACACATACATAATGCACAGATATCTATTCCTGCCGCATCAGACCTCTAATTTACTTTTTGTTTTTGCCATTTCTAACCTCCATCATATAATAATTGAAAAGCACTTCAGCTTGGAACGGTTGAATTATACGCTCTTCTAATCGAGGTAGTCTCAAAGACTCCATCAGTGATTTTCCTTCCAAAACCATGCTAACCTACGGGCACTAAGGCACCATTGCCTACTCGGCTATAACTGCAGAAGCGCTTCTCCGTAAAATTATATTCAAAAAAGTAGAAAATAGGAGTTTCTTTCTGGTTTGACAGGTTTTGTATCTGTCCGATGCTAACCTTGTGGATACAGAATTAGAGCCATTTAGGTCTTTCTACGATACCGTCCAGCCTATACTTTTGAGGAGGGAACTCTTATCTTTCTTACAGATTTTATATCTAAGAGGAGAAACAGAGTTCTTCCCTCCTCCACCTAATGCTTAAGCTTAAAACATTAGATGCTTTTTACAAGATACAAGAAGGGAAGCGGTAAAAATTATTTTAGACATTAAACAATAAAATTAGTAATTTATAGACTCTTTAAAAAAAATTATCTTATTTTAGATCAAGATTTCTTAAAAAATAAATATAATAAATAAACCTTAAATGGTTGCTATATTGGGCGTATTCTCTTAACTTGATGCGTATGGTTTATTTAGCACTCCTAAACCAAATAAACAATGCATGGAAGATCGTTTGTTAATGACACTACTGTACCTATTTCCATAAAGCTATGAAAGTGTCTGCATTCGCTGATAAAGCATCAAGATTTTGCATTGCCTGGAAAAAAAGAGCTATTAAATGCAATATGAGATTCTGGTAGTAGACGGAACAGAAACTCCCATAGAGAGAGCAAAAAAAAGCAGAAAAGATTTTTTTCAGGAAAAAAAAGAAACATACAATAAAGACACAAGTAGTTATAGCAAAAGAAAGTAAGAAAATTATATGTACTTCCTTTGCTAACGGTAAACGACATGACTTTAGGATTTTTAAAGAGTCGATGTTATCAAGTTTTAGCTGATAGGGGTATGCAAAAGTTTCATAAAAATGTTCAACTCCCTCATAGGAGATCAAAAAAGCACCCTTTACCAAAAGACAAAAAAGCAGAGAACTTTTTAGCCAAAGAGTTGTAGTTATTGGTTTACTTAAGCGATTTAAAATAATTTCAGACAGGTATAGAAATAGACGAAGGCGTTTCGGTTTACGGTTTTGCCTCTTTCTATAATTTTTAGCTGCTTCCTTAGATTATGCAAGAAGTCTAATGTCATTCTAGTGTTTAACATACATCTGTATGTAGTTACATTGGAATGACAGAAAGCAGCTCAAAGGCTCTACTCAACCAGTAAAAAACAGATATATGTAGACATTGGCTAAAGCCATTCTAATAACATTTTAGTGAAACTTAACAAGTTTATCTATAGTTTTAGTGATAATTTTTGGAGTATTTGGAGAAACTTCTGAGCCCAGCCTATTTAATTGCTCTATAGTAAACTCGCTATTCTCATTTATTATAAAATCACATAAAATATCTTCTATATCTTTAATAACACTTTCATACTCTCTTAGAGGATGGTTATTCGGATATCTATGGATAGTTTTGATGCTAGAATACTCAACGAAAGCTTGATCTTTAAAAGCAAGTTGTCTCAATTTCTCTTTGAATTTTTCTTCTTCCTCTCTTGCTAAAAAGCAAGACTTTATCAGTGATTCTGTAATCGAGTTTATAGCCTGGTGTATTTCAGAATGCACTATAATTTTGATGATATTTTCTTCCACTATGCAGTCATAAATGCTTTTTTCGCTCTTTAATGATTCTATAAGCATTTTGCTGTTTTGTGAATTCAATTCCAGATTCTCTTCACTCATAGGAGTCATTATAAAGGTATTCTTGTTTACTCTGATATTAAATTGCGGAAATCCTTCAGAAAAAGAAAATGTTATATCCTTAAACTCAAGTGCATGATTATATGCAGAAAAAAAGGTATTTGCTATGACGCTGTTTGGTACCTTCATTCCATGCTTACTCAGGTGATATAGCACATTTTCAACATCACGATATGTAAAACCTGTATCTTTTATCAATTCAACAACTTCTATGCGATTGTGTTGTTTATACTCTATTCTCACTTCTTCTGTAAAAAGCGTTCTAGCTGCTATATGTTTATCAAGGACTGTGAAAATCTTGATGAAATTCTCTAAATCTTGTTTGTTAATTAATTCAATATTAATTAAGTTTTTGCTAATAATTGTAATATTTTTTATCATTTCTTTCCCACTAAAAAAACTCACTAGATGAATTGTATTTTTAATTAATTAAAAATTGTTTAAAGTGAACATGCCAGCAACGGTAAGGCAAAAAAATCACATAAAATCATCATGTGATATAACACATACCTCATGTTCATTACTGCTGCTTGTGTAAGCTGTTGCATCAATGCTATCTTCATTGTTATTTAACATATCATCCAACTTTCCTTCTTTTTCAAGATCCATCAATTTGTCGCTTCCTGCAATATGGTGAATATAATTTCCATTGTCATCAGTAATAAAGATCTGTGGAACTGTTCTAACGTTATACTTTGATTTTATGTCGTTAAATAGATCTGAGTTTTTGAGCACATCGATTTCTTCATATTCCACACCTTTTTTATCTAATAAATCCTTTGCCCTTATGCAGTATGGACAGCCCTTCTTTACATATATCACAACATTTTTCACAATTTATCTCCGTAGCTTACTAAAATATAGTTATTATATATAAGAAATATTTATAAAATATCAAATTGTATGAAAGTTATTTATAATTGTGAGCAAAGGATAGAAGATAATTTAGCACTAACTTTCGGAAATTTCGATGGCGTTCATTTAGGGCATAAATTCGCGATTTCTACTCTAAAGAAGATAGCGCAGGAAAAAGGATTACCTTCCGCAGTTTTAACTTTTGAGCCCCATCCATCCACTGTCTTATCTAGCAGAAACAATTTTAGATTGATAGATCAAGAACAAAAAAAGGAACTAATCTGCAGCCATGGCATAGATTACTTATATATTATCAATTTCAATGAAGGTTTTGCTCAAGTAAGCTGCGATGACTTTATTAGTAAGATTCTAGTAGATAGGTATAGTGCTAAACACATAACTGTTGGAGAAAGTTGTACTTTTGGTCATAAACGACTAGGTAGCATATTAACTCTAGAGAAATATTCTGAAACGTATGGATACTCTTTAACTAAATTAGAGCCATTGATAGTTGATGGAGAAATTTGCTCTTCTTCTTCAATCAGAGAGCATTTACAAAAGGGTGAAATAGAAGTTGCTAATAAGTTGCTCGGCAGGCTTTATCAAGTCTCTGGTGTTGTGACAAAAGGTGCGTTTAGAGGTAGAGAAATAGGATTTCCAACCATAAACATTCCGCTAGAAGATTACATGATAAAACCTAAGTTTGGTACATATTACGCTAAAGTGGCACTTTCTGAAAATAGTGCAAATTGGCTATATGGAGTGGTCAACATTGGTATGAGACCTACATTTAAGGACTTAAAAAAACCTATAGTAGAAATGCACATATTTGACTTCAATGAAAATGTATACAATTTAAAGGTTGATATACAACTTTTAAAATTTATTAGGCCAGAAAAAAAATTCCATAGTATTAACGAGTTAACAAAACAAATAGATCGTGATATACTAAAAGCTTACCAGTTAAAGATAAACTTATGAAGAGGATATGTTTAATTATTATATTGATTATAGTATTGTTTGATCAAACGAGTAAATTGTGTATAAACTCATTGATTGATGAGGGGGAGTCAATCGAGGTTACTAGTTTTATGAAATTAGTTGAAGTTTGGAATTCAGGGATTAGTTTTGGAATGTGTAGTGCTCTGCCTCATGGCAGCTTCTTTTTTTCGGCATGTTCAATATTAATAATTGGTATACTTGCATACTTGATATACAAATCTAATGATAAGTTAATTTACCTTGGTTTTTCTCTGATGATTGGTGGAGCGATCGGAAATGTAATTGACAGAATCTATTGGGGAGCTGTATATGATTTCATATATTTTCATATCAATGATTGGTATTGGCCAGCCTTTAATTTAGCGGATCTATCTATAGTTTGTGGAATGTGTACATTGTTATATAAGTGGTATATATACGATAGGTCTATCTCTAAGCAAAATGAGGAATGAAATAATGCTTCGCAAATTCTTTAGTTTTTTTATACTACCTGTGTTTTTTTTCATTTGTCCGATTTCTTTGGAAGCTGAAAGCGTAAAGCACAGCATAAAGCATGCTAAGCTCAGCAATGGACTAGATGTCTATGTTGTTCCTAATCATCGGATTCCAGCTGTTTTTCATGCAGTAATATATAAAGTTGGGGGAATGGATGATCCAATCGGCAAAGCAGGATTGGCTCACTATTTTGAACACTTAATGTTTGAAACTACAGGGAAATTTAAAGACATAGAATCCACTTTGGGCAGCATTGGAGCACAGTTTAATGCGTTTACCACTAAAGAATATACCTGCTACTACGAATTGGTTCTCAAAAAAGATTTACCATTAGCAATGGAAATTGAAGCAGATAGAATGGGCAATTTTGATGTTACTCAAGACAAAATAGATAGAGAAAAAAATATCGTATTAGAAGAAAGGAAGATGAGATTTGATAATAATCCTGAAGCTTTATTATGGGAGGAAATAAACAGTGCATTTTATCGTAATGGTTATGGCAGATCTGTTATTGGTTGGGAGAGCAATATTAAAACTTACAATCAGGATGACATAACGAGGTTTCATGATAACTATTATCATTCAGGTAATGCTATACTGCTCATTGTTGGCGATGTGGAATTTGATGAGGTAATGAAATTAGCGGGAGAAAAATATGGCGAAATTAAAGCTAAGCCTGTGGTTAGGCATTATCCAAACCAAGATCCAGTACATAACGCAGATATATCGGTAACTTTAGAAAGCACTGAAGTGAAAGAGCCAGTTTTATACTTTCGCTATCGTGTTCCTTTATTTGAGCAAATAAGTGAAACTTTTCCTGTTGATTTGGCAGTTGATGTTTTGGGGAATGGCAAGTCTAGCAAGCTATATAAAGATTTAGTTCTAGATAAGAATGTAGCAGTGGAAGTATTTGCTTATTATAACAGTTTAGCTTTTAGTAATGGCTATATTGAGATTTATGTAACTCCAAAAAGCGGAGTGAATTTGGATACTGTTGCAATAGAGTTAGACAATGCTGTTAATAGATTTACCTCTGAAAAAATAACAAATGAAGAACTGCAAAGTACAAAGTCTAAATATAAAGCAGCACAATTTGATAAACTATCTGATTTAACTAATATAGCAATATTTTACATACCACGTCTAGCACTAGGTATTCCACTTGATGAAATAGACATTTCATATAGCAAAATTAATTATGTCAACCTAGAGGATGTAAACAACAAAATTCACGCTATCTTTTCTACTAATAAATTAGTCGGTCGTTTGCTACCAAAAGGAGGTAATAATGAAGATAAGTAAACTTGCATTTCTACTTTTTCTCTGTTTAGGCTTTAATTTGCAAGCAAGCAGTCACTTAAATATAGAGGAGGTTACTACTAATAAAGGATTTAAGTTTTTGTTTGTTGAAAACCATGATCTACCAAAAGTTTCACTCAATATATCGTTCAAAGATGCAGGTTGCGTGTATGAAAGTCCAGAAAAACAGGGGCTTGCTTGGTTTACTTCTCTTGTAATTCAAGAAGGAGCAGGAAAAAATGATGCCAAAGATTTTGTAAAAAAGCTTGAGGATAAAGGAATTAGTTTAAATTTTATTGCTGGTTTAGAAGCATTTAGGGTTTCATTAAATACTTTATCTGAGAATCTAGAGGATGCAATTTCACTACTGAGTGATGCTATAATGCGCCCTAAAGTTGATCCTGAAGGATTGAATAGAGTTTTTGAAAAAATCAAAGTAAACTTTAATAATTTTGAAAAAGATCCTTATTTTATTGCTGCAAAAGAGTTAGATACGTTGCTGTTTAAAAAACATCCTTACTCAAAAAGTGAATATGGAACTCTTGACACTGTAATGAGCATTACTAGAGATGACGTTTTAACATACATAAAGCGTAATCTTACTAAGGATAATATAGTTATAAGTGTTGTTGGTTGTGCAAAAAAAGAAGAAGTTAGTACACTGATCGATAAATATTTATCTAGATTAGCATCAAAAAGGTCAAAAGTTAGAAAAATAGCTGTAAAAAATGATTTTGGTCCTGCAGAAAGTAAGAGTGTTTTTATGGATATACCACAGAGTGTAATACTTTTTGCTCAAAATGGTATAGCTTATGAAGATCCAGACTACTATAATGCTCAAGTTTTGGTTGATGCGCTTGGTGGTATGGGGCTGAATTCAATATTAATGAAAGAATTGAGACAAAATCTAGGTATTACTTATGGTGTTGGTGCACGTAATGTTCCTAATAAGCATGGAAATATTATATCTGGATTTATGAGTACTGATAGTTCTACTGCTAGCAAAGCTATATTGGCGGTAAAAGATACATTTAGCAAAGTAAAAAAAGAAGGAATTGACGAACAATTATTCAAGAATGCAAAAACCAGTTTAGTAAATAACCTTACCTTCTCTTTCCTATCCAATAATGCGAATACAGCAATGTTGCTGGATAGTATGCAGATAGACGATCGTGATGTTAACAGTATAAATAATTATACGAATATCATTAATAATATTAAATTGGAGGAAGTAAACAAATTGGCAAGTTCTTTACTAAATCCTGAAAATTTATTCTTTGTTGAAGTTGGAAGAAACGCTCAAGGTCAATAATTAATACCTTCTGCTATTGATCTTACTGCTTCCACATAACACTTATGCTCTTCAGCTAAGATGCGCTCTGAGAGGCTTTGAACATCATCATTTGGTAGCACTAGCACAGTAGCTTGAGCGATTATGGCTCCAGCATCAACTTCAGGAGTGACATAATGTACAGTACAACCTGTAATTTTTACACCTGCTTTCAGAGCTTGCTCTTGGGCATTTAGGCCCTTAAAGGATGGAAGTAAAGAGGGATGAATATTTATAACTTTGTTATGCCATTTATTCAGGAAATTAGCCTTTAGAATTCTCATAAACCCTGCGAGGCAAATTAAATCAACCTTATGTTGAACAAGTATTTCATGAATTTTATCAGTATCAAGTGGCTTATCCTCAACAACAAACGCTGGAACTCCTACTTGCTCTGCTATTTTAAGGCCTTCAGCTTCACTGTTATTTGTGATAATACATACAGTTTCTGCGGGAAAATTCTGATCATGACATGCTTCTATCAAAGCCTGCATGTTTGATCCTCTGCCTGAAATGAGTACTCCGAGCTTTATTTTTTTCATTGTAGCATAGTGTGAAATTTAATATTAACAAAACAGCTCAAAAGGAAGCTTTATTTTAGAGTAAATACTATTGTATAGCAATAACTATCATTTTACACTGCTGGATAACATGGAATTAAAGAAATCATTTAGTTTGGAGTAACTTTAACGTTTAATTTTAGGAATATTATGTGATTTATGGTAAATAAATGCATATTTTTATGGTTGCGTTATTATTTATTTAACAAAGTATTAGTATAATTACTACACTGAATTAAATGGAGAAAATTCAATGAATAAGTTACCAAATAATGCAAAAATAAGCAAATCTCAGGTTACTCAGTGGGAGATAATAAAAAATTGTGAATATTCTGATAATTGTTTGTCAAAAATAGTAACTTTATATGTCATTAAGATGGTGCAATTATCAGATATTTATACGAGTAATGAACCTGAAATTAACACTATACTTACAAGAATAAGCATAACAAGTGAAAATGCATTTTTAAATAAGGTTGTTAATATTGAAATCATGGAGGATATTTTTCCACATAAATTCAACAGCAAGAAGAAAAATAACATATCAAGGCTAGAAGATTTGTACAATTATTTATGTTCTATTGTTGGTGATAGCCTTCCGAAAGAAATGCTTGAAAGCCTAATAAGAGAATATAGGGACGCTGTTAACTTATTTAAAGCAATTACTTAACTAGATGTAGCATTTTTAAGACTTTACTTTCTATTTCAAAAATGCCACTTTCAAGATCTTTATCTATCAAGCATATGGTAGATAAATATGTTTTCTGCTTCTTTTCAACATTGATAGTTAAAGTCCCAGGGGTAATCGTAATCGAGTTAGCAAATAATGCAATGGTCTTATCATTATGTCCTGTGCATCTTCTTACAATAACAATTGGCTCAACTGTAGATTTGAATCGTAGTACCTTTTTTGTTACATAAATACTTGACAAAATAATTTGGTACATTAGCCAAGGTACATAACTTACAAACTGATAAAACGACAGTCTACCCCTACCATTTAGAATTTGATTAAGAGTGCTTTCAGCGTTCACTAATCTTCTAAAGACAAGCAATGTAAATGCAGAGGAACACACTCCACAAAAAATAAAAAATGGCTCAAAATAACCAGACAATATAATCCATAGAGAAAACAAAATCACAAATGATAGAGAAAAAAACTTAATATTTTGCCTAACTTTCATGGTTTGGAGTATAACTTAAATTATTTTTTAGGAAAATAAAAAGTTCTTGATCTTTGTGTCAAAGATTATGATAACCAGGTTATTTTAATAAAGTGGGGAAGTTATGACGCTTGATGATTTCATAAAAATGCTTGCAGAAGTAAATGATACTTCAGGTTTAAATAAGAACAACATAGTTGAAAGAATAAAAACAAAATTAGAAAGAAGTGATTTATGGAGATGGGAGAATAGTGGATTTAATATAAATCATATATTTACTACACATAGTGATCTAGATCCTGTAGAAACTACATTGTTGCATTTTGCTGCTAAGAGTGGTTATGAGAACATAGTAAGAGCTCTAATTGAATATGGAGCATATGTTGATGCATGGAACAGCGATGGATGCACTCCTTTACATTTTGCTGCTGAAGGTGGTAATGGAAATATAGTAAGAACTCTAATTGAACACGGAGCATATGTTGATGCGTGGGATAATGATAGAAGTACTCCCTTACATTTTGCTACTAGAGATGGCAATGAAAATGTAGTAAGAACTCTGATTGAGCATGGAGCATGTGTCAATGTGTGGGATAGTTGTGGACGTACTCCTTTACATTTTGCTATCGATCATGAAAGTATAAGAGACATTTTAATTGAAAGTGGGGCATATGTTAGTAAGCAGAATAATAACGTATATGCTCCTTTACACTTTGCTGTTGAATGAAATTGTAAGGATGTAATGAGCTTTTCGTCAAGCAATAGGGCTAAAATGGAGGTAGAGAGAGTAGAGCAGATTACACCTGTGAAAAGATTGAAAACCACACCTGCATTTTTGAAATAATCGTTTTGTTATGAATTAAACTAAAAATTCTGTAACATATTGAAGCTTAAAGATATCTTTAGATATGGAAGTTATTGCAGAAAATAGGAAAGCAAGGTTTGAATATTTTATCTTAGAAGAATTTGAAGCAGGTATGATTTTGTTAAGTAGTGAAGTGAAATCACTAAGAGAGAGAAAGGCAAATATTTCTGATGCTTACGTTACCGAAAAAAATGGTGAAATATGGTTATACAATATGCATATTGCAGAGTATAAAGCTGCAAACCAAAAGAATCATAAGCCGAAAAGAGAACGTAAATTGCTTTTGCATAAAAAAGAGATAAATAAGCTAATTGGTCAAATCAAAACCTCTGGAATAACTGTTGTGCCACTTTCTATCTATTTTAATGATAAAGGGTTGGCAAAAACTAAAATTGCTATTGTGAAAGGAAAAAAACTCTACGATAAGAGAGCAACCATAAAGCAGAGAGAGTGGAACCGTGAGAAAAGTAGATTGTCTAAGAATAATTTGTAGTAAAATATGTCTTTAAATCCAGTAATTTTCAGCATCGGTCCTGTTTCTATATATTGGTATTCTTTAGCATATGTCTTGGGTATAGTTTTTGCATATTGGTATTTACATAAGTTAGACAATCAAAAAATATTTACTAAGAATTTTTACGATTCGTTATTAATAGCCACTATTATAGGTATTATCCTTGGAGGCAGGCTTGGCTATGTATTGATATATGATCCAGTTCTTTATATAAGCAATCCTATCGAGATATTAAAGACCTGGGAAGGAGGGATGTCATTTCATGGCGGTGCTATAGGAGTTTTGCTTGCAGTAATAATCTCCTGTAGAAAACATAACATTCCTATATTTTACACACTGGATTTAATTTCTTGTGGAGTTCCGATAGGTTTACTCCTAGGTCGCATAGGCAATTTTATAAATGGAGAGTTATTTGGCAGGGTTACAACTATGCCATGGGGTATGATGTTTCCAGAAAGTGGTGATAATTTGTTACGCCATCCAAGTCAACTTTATGAAGCATTTTTTGAAGGAGTGCTGCTTTTTATAGTTGTAAATTCACTATTTTTCTTGACCAGAATGAGATTGTATTACGGTGCGACAACTGGTATTGCAGTTATGTGGTATGGAATAGTGCGTTTTGTGATTGAGTTTTTTCGCGAGCCAGACTATCAAGTTGGCTATTTATGGTTCGATTTAACTATGGGACAGTTACTTTCTATACCTATGATTTTGCTGGGAATGTTTGTATATTTAGGTGCGTTAAACTTAAGATTTAATACGAAATCTGTTCAATAGAGAAAAGGTAAGTTGAGTAGAGAAATATAGTAGGAGTCTATCTACTCCATAACATGTACAACTGTACAAATTTTTCGTGTTGCAGAGAATAAATGTAAGACCAGCAAACCTTTGTTGAATAGCTATGAGAAAAACTTAGTAGCTACTGACCAAATTCATTATTAAGCAGATACTCATTTTCCCTTAGAACCTTCTTGATTGAGAAGCTACTCTGTTAAAACATATTTTTAATTTTTGCCAGAACCTTGGTTGATTATCATTAACCTTTGTGAATGCTATGTTTAAACTGTATTTTGGATCGTTTGGCAAATCATATCTAATGTTAAGCGTTGAAACTTTGTTCTTATTATAAGCAGAAACATCGTCATATGATAACTTTGTCGTGTAGCATTTTATACGCTTTTGCTGATCATACACTATATCACCTGATTCCCCTTCTAGTTCCACAAATTTCGTTTTTTTCTGACATTCCTTGATTTTTATTAAATCATTGTCTAGTGATATTGAAATCGGCAGCGTATTTCCAGCATATTCTTTAGCTAAAAGCTCACTTTGAGGATACATTTTTATTTCCCTTTCAAAATGTGAGTCTATAAAATTATTGCTCCAAAATTTATCTCCAGAATGTACGTATTCGTCAGTAGCGTAAGGTACACCACCATAACTGCATTGAATTTTGTAATCTCCAATACCATTGTCTTGAAAAAAATCATGAACGGTAGTGTAGCTACCAGTAACATCGTCTATGTAATCCATTACCTAACCCTTAAAACCTTTGATTCATTACACAACATGTAATGACATTAATCAACCAGAAAACCTTTTTGATAACAAGTATCTAGGGAGCATATTGATAGGATTGTGACATCCGTATTCATAAGTGTTGAAAGTGGTGATAAAAGGACATAAAGAGCTATTATTACAGAAAAATGGAGGTAATAATGGATCAAATAGAAGGAATACTGAAATTAATTAAAGATGAGGATCTAGAAAGATTGGGAAAATTAAATGAGGTAGATAACTAAACTATTGGGCAAGATTATATTCAAGGGTCTAATGAAGTTAATGGGGCAGAAAACAAGTCTTAGGACGCTAGAAATGGTAGTAAATCGGTGTGTGATAGATAAGGATGAAGTTCACGCAAACAAGTGTCGTTTGCATAATGCTAAAGGAAAAGCCAGAGAATACATAGAAAAACAGATAGAATTTACCAAAAAACAATTGGAACAAAATTAGGCAAGACATAGAAGATATAATAAACTCTGACGCTAATTTGAAGAAAAAAAGCGATACTATGACTAGTTATAAAGGAGTTGGACGAAAAACTGCAAGTATCTTACTCATAGAAGTACCTGAACTTGGTAGTTTAGATAATAAGGAAATAGCCTGTTTAGTTGCCAAAAACCAACGAAAGCGGAAGGAAAATAAGCAAAGCTCAAATCATAGGAGGCAGATTTTATGCTCGAAAAGCATTATACATGTGTGCTGTAGTTGCAATTCGTCATAACAAGAAAATGAAGGTACTTTATCAGCGTTTAGTTGATGTGATGAGAAAAATTATCGTGTGTTTAAATGCCATGATAAAAAATAATCATCTTTATGTTGATGTTTAAGACGGTAGTACTGACCTTACCCAGAAAAAGTAGAGAGGAAGTTAAGAAGTTTTTTCAAAGAGGTGTGATATGACAAAAAGAAGAGAACATACAGCAGAATGCAAAAATGAAGACTGGAAAAAGAAACAGGTCAATCATCAGCAAAAATAGGAAGAGATTTGGGTATTAGCGGCTAAGCAGGTGGGTAAAAACATACAATGTCTGGAACCCAGGAAAAGGAACTTGTGACAAAGAAAAGTTTGATTTAAAGAAAGAGCTGGCAACGAGAGAAAGAGACATTTTAAAAAAAGCCCTGGGATATTTTGCAAACCAAAAAGAGTTTTTATAAAAGAACATGAAAACTGCTATAAAACACGGGAATTATGAAGGTTTTTGAACGTATCTGCTTGTATAGATGGATTACTCAGAAAAAAACAATAAGAGAAGAGCTCATACAAAGAAAAGCATCACAATGCAGGTACGGAGCTCCTAAACTGAATTAAAGGCTTTAGGTAAAATCAAAACAATGTTATGCAGAAAAATGGCATTCAAGCTAAGCTTAGATGAAGGTTTAAAACTACAAATAACATATTGAATCAGAATTTCACCACTGATCAACTAAACAAGATATGGGTTTACGTACATAAAAACCAATCAAGGATGGTTGGCAATAATAGATTTAGTTGATAGGCATAGATATGGCTATTGCGCAAATCTGCTTATAGCGATCAAGGATCACAATACACCTCTAAAAATTATCAATTTTTACTGAGTACAAAAAGTATTATTTCTAGACAAAGGTTGTTGTTATGATAATGCTGTTTCAGAGAGCTTTTTTAGTTCACTCATACTCATTGATACTTCACAATACTCTGCACAACACCGCAATATTTGAATATATAGAAATTTTTTATAATAAACAGCGTAGACATTCTACATTGCATTCCTTAAGACCTGCTGCGAATCAAGCGATAAAAAAAAGGAAAGGAGGGTGACTAAAATCAAGGTTAACTAAAAGGAGTGCTTAAGATTCACAATACCAGCAATAATATTGAACCTCAGGTTATATTTTTTCTGAAAATTGCGATAAACATTCGACATAATCTTAAATATCTTTATCTCTCGGATCTTACTTTCTACTCTCATTCTAAATGATGCTAATCTTCTATTATGCTCTTTCTGCTCTGGAGTTAATGGCTTTTTACGATACTTTTTATATAGAATTATAACATTGCTTTGCAATTTTTGCCAACCTTGATATCCAGAATCGGCATATTTTATGCTATCGAGTGGTAGATATTTTTCTTGTTTCCTTATGCGAAAATCGCTCACGATATGACTTTGACACTGATAAAATTCTTCCTCCTTCTTCGATAATAATCTCAGTTTTCATAGTGTTGGTTCTTTTTTTTCCTGAATATCCGTTTTTTACTATCTTCTGGCCTCTGTATTTGCTGTTCTGTAACATCAGCCAGAATTTTCAGTATTTTTTCTGGTGTCATACTTCTATCTTTTGTTATAGTCACTTTTTTGGCGAGTAATGGCTCTATTCTCTTAAGTAACCTACATACATTTGCGTTGTGCACATTGAATAGGCATCCTAAAAATCTATGTGTTATGTAAGTGCGATAGTACAAAATTACACAAAATTTCCAGAGTTGGTAGTTCTACCATGGCACTTTTTCTGTTTTTCAAGCTTTTCCCATCCAGACCTCACTTTTTCCACTACTTTTTCGAACTCCTCTATAGTTAAACCTGTTATATTACGAAAGTTTCTTCGGTGTTTCCTCATATTATAGTAACTAAAGCTCATTTTTTACCTTACTCAATCTGCTGATTCTTCTTCTACCTCTCTCCCATCATTTTTTCAATCACCTTTTGCAGCGGGTCTTGAGAAATTTGATTCATCATTTTCATAATAAAAATGCCTTTACTTCCTCTCTACTTTTTCTGGGTAAGGTCACTATACCAGTTACTATATTGCTGACCGCTTCCCCTTGTATTCGGCTTTCCCACACTCTGAGTACTATCAACTAGTCCGACTTCCCTTTGTACCTCAATAGGAATACAAAGGATCCCCAAGTTCATTTAGAACCCATCTCAATACATGATACGGCCTTAGATCCCGATAGAGTGAGTGATAGCTTGCCTTATCGTTATCCTTCATACTGTCTTCCACTAAAATGCAAAATGTTGACCTCTATGATGTCGGAAATTTCGGGACTCAATACCTTCACTTTCGTTGCACCCTGTATTGTCCGTTCCATTAGCTTTACTACGTTTGTTACCTTACGTAGCATAATGGTCCGTTTTAGGCTGTTGGCTAGACTTTGCCTAAGTTGACCAACTGTGTTCTAGACGCTTCTCTTGGCGCACACATTCTATTCCTAAACTTTTTTTAACTAACTTTAAAATCATAGAAAATACTGTCGAAAAAGGAAGTTTTCTTGTTCGTGTGAAACTGTTTTTTCCAATACAATGGATTCTCTGAAAAGCTTTCGAGTATATTATATTTTTAATTTGTAGAATAAGATTTTTCCTTTTTGCATGTTTCACCTAAAAAGGACATATTTTAGACTTCTTTGTTGAAATAAAACAGAAACAAACGTGCTGTTTATTGCAGCTTTTGGGTAATTTAATGATAAAAATTTTAGAGAGAAATTTTATACACTATCGCTGATATTTTTCCTTAAGTTGACGCCATTGCCCGTTCAGTCCTGTCTCTTGTAGTATTTTACTCCTTAATATCTCCCCTTAAGTCGACGCCATTGCCTGTTCAGGTGATAGCTAATGTGCAAATATTGAAACCAGTGCTTCTTTTCTTGTCATCCCAGTACTGAGATGACATCGTCATAAAGTGAACCAGCTTCACACGCCACTATTTTCGGTCTCTTTTAGCTATAAATATTAAGAAATTTACTAAGTAAAAAAAAGGCAAAAGAAACCCCAGTTACTATCTATTGTCAGTATCGGCGCTTTTTAGTCTTAAGCACTGCAATTTAGCTGCTTTTAAATGCAATCACAAATGTTTAAAAAATTTACCAGCAGAAAAAAAAGACAAAAAATCCCCGTAGTAGCTAGTTATTCTACTCTTTATTTTAAAATTTGACGTTAGGTGATGTCTTAAATAGCGTTTTTCAGCTTGTGTAGGGAAAACCCGAAATTTTTATAAAGACATAGGATGCACATAGTGCAAAAATAGTACGCCAAATACAAGCCTTCTTGTCATTTTAATCTGCACAGGTTGGAAAGTTAAATAATATAGCTTCATTTTCATGGTAAAGGAAAGCGGGAAGGTTTGTCAAGTAAGTTTTCTTCTCTATAGGCAGCTGCACCTCAAGCTAATAATGGACCATCGGGAACATTACCAATTACATTGATCTGGTTTAGTATTTTATTAGTTGGGTAAAAATAATTTTTTATAAACTCCTTATATATAGCTGTTAATTTGTGTATATCGTCTACTGACACACATTCATTTATCTGATGTGCGGTTCTGTTGATCATACCAAATTCAATCACTGGACAAATATCCTTAATAAACGCAGCATCAGATGTACCACCACTTGTGCTCAGTACAGCATCAATACCGGTCATTTTATTTATCGCATCAAGCATAATATCAGTATTTCTATCAGGAGTAGAGAGAAAAACGCTCCTGCTGCTTTGCATAGAAAGTTTATAATCGTTGGTTACATTGGAGCATATTTCATCAATCAGCTTATATAAACTATTAGGTATTTGTATATTGTTGTACCGAATGTTGAAAATTGCAGATATTGAACTAGGTATTAGATTGCTAGTATTATTTCCAACATCGATAGTAGTAACTTCGCAATGTGAAGGCTGAAAATATTTATTACCATTATCAAAAGTGGTATCTTTTATTCTACTTAATATCGATATCATTTTATATATTGGGTTATCCGCTAGGTCTGGGTAGGCAACGTGCCCTTGTTTACCATGGCAAATCAATTTAAATGTTGCAGAACCTCTTCTACCTATTTTTATGGTATCACCTAATTTCTCACTACTCGTTGGTTCTCCAACTATACAAAAATCTATCTTTTTTTGCTTGCTTTTCATCCATTCCAAAACGGCCTTTGTTCCATGTTCTTCCGTGCTTTCTTCAGCGCTGGTAATCAATGCACTGATTGAACCGCTGAATCGAAACTTACCTGCAACTGAATCTACGATAGCAGCAATAAATGCAGCTACTCCGCCTTTCATATCAGCTGCTCCTCTTCCATATAGCATTCCATCTCTAACTTCTGGCTTAAATGGATCAGATATCCAATCTTTTAACTCACCTGGTGGTACAACATCAACATGTCCAGCAAAACACAAGTTTGGTACTCCATTTATATATTTCGCATAAAGATTTTTAACTTTATCGCCAAACTCCAAAATCTCACATTCAAAACCACTTTTCTTGAGAATGGCTGCTATATGCTCTATTGCCCCATCGTCTTTTGGTGTTATACTTTTAAAAGAAATTAATTTCTTAGTTAGCTCTACAGGGTCAATCTTCATATCAATCTTGAAATACTAACATTACCATATTGTAAACATTCTATGCGATATTTAAAACAAATATTACAGCAAACTGAACAAGTTCTTATAAGGGAAGTAAAAGTACTTGCTGATAATATTTATGAGATATGTAGACAATACGGAAATGACATTTTTCTGATTGCAGATGAAAATACAGCAAAACTTTTAAACAAAAACATACTTAATAAAGTTTCTCATTTAATTATTCCAGCCACACCTGTCATTCCAGCGCGTGACGCTGGAATCTATGATGGATCGCAGTGTCACGCTACTTGGATGACACCAAATAGACTGAACAGAGCTGCTTCTCTCCAAACTGTAAACCTAGTTAGAAATAAAGCAAAAGATAGTGACTTAATAGTTGCATTTGGCAGTGGCACTGTTAATGATATCTGTAAGTACGCAAGCTATTTAGAAGGCAAAGACTACATATCCTTTCCAACAGCTGCTTCCATGAATGGATATAGCTCTGCAAACGCTTCAATATTAGTTGATGGATATAAAAAATCGTTCGGAGCACATCTTCCAAAGGCAATATACATTGATACCGATATAATTGCCAATGCACCACCACGCCTCACATTAAGTGGATTTGCAGATTTCATCTGCCGTTCAACAGTACAAGCCGATTGGCTATTATCTCATCTATTACTTGGCACAGAATATAATGAACTCCCCTTTAAACTTGTTCGCAATCTGGAGGAAATTTTGCTCAGAGAACACTTGGCACTTGCTAAAAAAGATAAAAGAGTAGTTTTATTACTTATGGAAGCCTTATTGATTTCAGGACTCGGAATGGTGATGTCAAAAGGCAGTTACTCTGCAAGTCAAGGAGAACATATGATAGCTCATGCAATTGAGATGGTAACACAGGATTATTCCTCCTCGTTACATGGGGAAAAAATTGCTGTGACAACGATTACCATGGCTAACTTGCAAGAGGAGATATTGTCAATACAAAACCCGATTACCAAACCGATCACTTTAGATGTAAAACATATAACTCAGTGCTTTGGTAATACCGAATTTATAAAAATTCTAAAGCAGAAGCAAATGATGCAGCAAAAAATTCAAGAGATTATTTGCAAAGAATGGAGTAATATTTCTAGTTTAATTAAGCAAAATTTACTATCTGCAAAACACCTGCAGAAAGTATTTGAAGATCTATCAATTCCGTACTTACCGGAGCATCTTAATTGGAACAAAGAGCAATATTGCAAGGTAGTCAATCTTACATTTGCAACAAGAGATAGATTCACCTTTCTTGACCTAGCTAATTGCATAGAAGAAAGTTAAGTTTTGTAGTGAAATTCTGTCATCTGAAAGAGACCAAAGGTCAAGTTTTTATAACTTCATACTCATCATTACCTAGCACAACTGAATTTGAATGAGCTGACATACTGTTTTGCCAAGTGCGCTGCTCTTGCCGAACCATAGTTTAGCTTGAGTGGCTGAGGAGGGATTTGAACCCCCGACCAAGAGATTATGATCCTCCTGCTCTACCACTGAGCTACTCAGCCTCATTAAAAACCTTGCTATATATATGATCTATATGTTTCGTATAATACTTCAAATCAAACAAAGATTCAAGTTTTTTAGAGTTAATAACTTCAAGTAAGGATTTATCTTGTTTCAGTTCGGCCAGAAAATCACTATTGTTTTGTTTCACTTTCATTGCATTGCTCTGAACAATTTTATACGCCTCTTCCCTCGCCAAACCACTATTTACCAACTCGAGTAATACTCGTTGTGAAAAAACCAAGCCTTTTGAAGAATTTAAGTTCTTTTCAATGTTTTCCTTATTGATCACCAATTTATCTATCAAATCTGTTAATCGTACTAAAGCAAAATCCATTGCTGTACAAGCATCAGGAGCAATGCATCTTTCCACAGACGAGTGCGATATATCTCGTTCGTGCCATAATGCAACATTTTCTAATGCAGGAAAAACATAGCTGCGTATTAAGCGTGAGAGCCCGGTTAAATTTTCACTTAAAATAGGATTACACTTATGCGGCATAGCAGAACTTCCCTTCTGCCCAATAGAAAAATATTCAGAAATTTCTCCAACTTCAGTTCTTTGCAAGTGACGTATTTCAACAGCAATATTTTCTATTGAACTTGCAACCACTCCTAAAACCGAAAAGAACATGGCGTGTCTATCACGAGGAATGACTTGGGACGATATGGTTTCAGGTATAAGTCCCATTTCTTTCGCTACATACTCTTCAACAAATGGATTAATATTTGCAAAATTACCTACTGCACCTGATATTTTACAAATTGAGATCTCTTTTTGCGCGCTAATTAATCTCTGATAATTGCGTTTAAATTCAGCATAAAATCTAGCAAATTTTAATCCAAGAGTTATTGGTTCTGCATGCATTCCATGACTGCGCCCAACACAAACAATATCTTTATAGTCCTCAGCTTTTTTTTTCAATACTATAAGTAAATTTTTTAGATTCTTGAGTAAAATATCACATGACTCTTTCAACTGCACTGCAAGGCATGTATCTAAAACATCAGAACTTGTCATTCCGTAATGGAGATAACGAACATCAACTCCCGCTTTTTCAGCAATATATGTCAAAAAAGCTATAACATCATGTTTTACAATGGATTCAATTTCGTTAATACGCTCAATATCAAATTCAATAGCACCAGAGAGCTTTTCAGCAACATCATTTGGAATAACTTTTAATTTTGCTTGAGCTTCACATGCTAATTTTTCTATTTTGAGCCATATGTTGAACTTATTTTTTTCTTCCCAAATAGAAGAGATTTCTTTACGGCTATAGCGCGGGATCATTAAATGATCCCCGTCTTATCTTTGAACATTCTAGATCCCAGTGTCACGCAATGGGATAACAGAAAAAAAAGGCACTGGAATGACAGGAATAGTTGAAATATTTTATTCACTGCTATTCGTTACTTGTATCTTCTTGTTGCTCAAATTTCTGATTTTGCAACTTTACTTGCCTCAATTCATGTGCATCTTTTTCAGATCTTACAACGTATATGGTAATTGGTACTATCACTTTACTATGTAATTCTATATTTACTTGATACTCGCCCAAATTTTTGATACTTATTCCACCAAAAGATAAATTATGATGACTTATCTCATACCCTTCTTGTAATAAAATTTTTGCAATTTCACGTGTTGTTACAGAGCCAAAAATCTTTCCATCCCCTGAAGCCTGCTTTATTAATATTACAAATTTATCATACAATGATGATCCAAGCACTTTTGCTGCACTTAACTTTTTGATATTTTCTTCTTCCAATAACAAACGCTGTTCCTCTAACTTTATTAAATTTTCCTTAGTAGCTTTCATCGCCTTTTTTTGTGGAAAAAGAAAATTACGTGCATAACCTGGCTTAACTTTGACAACTTCACCAAGCTTACCTAAAGTTCTTATATTTTCCATTAAAATTATTAACATAAATTACCTAACTTTTTTAGTACAATAAGGAGCAAGAGCTAAAAAGCGTGCCCTAATAATCGCTAAGCGTAACTTCCTTTGTTTTTTTGCACATACACCTGTTAATCTTCTAGGTAATATTCTACCATAGTCAGAGGTAAACTTGGATAATAAATCTGTATTCTTATAATCTATGTCTTCATCTTTAGACGCAGCAAGAGGGCAAACTTTAGAACGCCTAAAGCCAGTCCTATTATTTATAGATACGTAAGAATTATTAAAACTATTTCGTCTTTTCATCATTATGCGCTTTGCTCCTCAATTTGTTTATTCATCATATAAGATTTACCTTCAAAAAATTTATTAACCTGCACAGACAAGTGGCGAATAACGTTCTCATTAAGTTTCATTCTACGCACAAATTCATCCAAAATGCTTGCAGTAGAACTTATGCACATTATACAATAATGACCGCTCTTCACCTTATTTATCGGATATGCAAAATCCAATAGACCCCAATATTCATATTTTATCAATCCTGAAGCTTCAATGTTTTTCAAAAGCACTTCCAGCATTTTATTCAATTGATTTGAGCCTGCTATTTTAAAATTTTTTAAAACCTCTTGGAGGATCTTTATTAGATGTTGTGAAATATTTTCCTTAAAAGCATTTACTATATTATAGATAAATGCACTTTTAGTATTAGCTTCCGGAAGCTTTGTAAAATCTTGTGTTATTCCAAAATCCCTTAGTTCATCTTTCAACTCTTTATCGATTTTTGACTTTATTTCTTTTAAATTTGAGAAATCTTCTTCCAACTCAACCCATAAAATTTTTGTAAGCTCTTCCAAGACACTAGAGTAAACAATCAGACTCTCTTTAATGTTTTCAGCACTTATCTCTAACTCTTGTTTTGTAACTGTGCCATATTCTCTTTCTATAAAACTTTTAACCCCCTGAGAAATAACATCTGCTTTAATATTTTTCAACGAAATAGCCAATTCTTGGACCATTTCTTCTACTTCTTGCCGCAACAAGCTCTGTTGTGCTATAAAAGTAAATTCATAAAGATTCACTATATCTTCCTTTAATATCAATTAAACACTTCATTATATAAAACTTTTTTATATAAGCAAGTTATTTGTATTAATTTCTATGCCTTTAATCCAACTTAAGTTAGATATTTCACAAATAGCTTGGGGGGTGATTGAATATGCACCTGGCAACAAGATGCTTACTTTATGTTTTTCAAGAAGAAGCTCAAGCATTATTTTGGTTTTGCCTCCATTTTTCAACACTGAATTCAACTCCTCAGCAACTTTTTGCAAATCTGCACATACAGCAGTTAAAACTAATCCTCTCATTAGAGAAGTGACCTTTTCTGTAAATTCAGATATGTCCTTTCCTGATAGCCTCGTTATGCTCTCCGAAATTTCAAGGTCAATTACTACAAATGTTCCAGGCGAAAATAGATTCCTTTTTTCTTCTATTATTTCATTATTGTAGAATGCTACTTCAGAAACATTGTGGGGGTCAGAAAGCGTGAGGATAACAAATCTTCCACGCTCTGAAGTTCTCATACGTACATTTAATATTACACCAGCAGTTTTTGTCGTCTTACTCTCTCCGATAAACCCAATATTTAATTTTTTCAAAAGAGTTCTAAATTTTTCAAGTGGGTGATTAGTTAAGTAAAATCCCAGTGAAAATAACTCATGCTCTAATTTTTCCTCTTCATTGAAATCTTCCACATCCTCGAGTTTTGGCTTGAGGACATCAAGATTGCCAAATAAAACAGCTTGATTTGACTGCCTATTTTTATTTGCAAAGTAAATCAGCGTATCTATTGATTCATATAGTTGCTTTCTATTTTGATGCACACTATCGAATGCTCCAGATTTAATTAAGCTTTCTAGTGCCCTTTTATTTATTATATGACCCGAATTTTGAACGAATTCCCATATGTCCTTATAAGGACTTGAGCGTGCGTTTACTACCCCTTCCGCTATAGACAAACCAACATTACGCAGAGCAGCAATTCCGTAACGTACATGTTCACTCTCTATTGAAAATTTAGCCTTAGATTTGCTGATATCAGGTGAAAGAACAGCAACTCCACTGAACTTTGCAGCATGATAAAATAAGTTTAGCTTGTCTCTATCATCAATATTTAGATTCATCAAGGCCGTAAAAAATTCTAACGGGTAGTTAGCCTTAAGGTAAGCTGTTTGGTAAGATATAATCGCATATGCAGCTGCATGAGATTTGTTAAACCCATAACCAGCAAATTTTGCAACAAGGTCAAAAATATAACTTGCCCTATCATAACCAACACCATTTTTCGTTGCTCCTTGGATGAAAAGTTCACGTTGTTTATCCATCTCTTCTTTGATTTTCTTACCCATAGCACGTCTGAGTAAATCTGCCTCTGCAAGGCTATACCCAGAGAGAATACGTGCTATTTCCATTACCTGTTCTTGGTAGATTATCACTCCGAATGTTTCTTTCAACACCTCCTCAAGCAATGGATGAATATAATCTGGCTTTTCAAGCCCGTGTTTTCTTGCAATATAAGTTGGAATGTTATCCATAGGCCCTGGACGGTAAAGGGAGATTAAAGCAATGATGTCTTCAATGCAGTCTGGTTTTAGCTTTATTAAAGCTTCTCTCATACCCGAACTTTCAAGCTGGAATACTCCAATTGCATCACCTCTTGAGAGCATTTTATAGGTTTTCTGATCATTCAAAGGTACTGAAGAAATATCAATTTTTTTTTCATTGCGATTGACTAAACGACAAACATGATCTATTAGCGTTAGCGTACCAAGTCCGAGAAAATCAAATTTTATTAGCCCAGCTTTTTCCACATATTTCATGCTATATTGAGTGATTGGCAGAGCTGAATTTGGATCATAATACACAGGAAAAAAATTTTCTAATTTTTGATCGCATATTACAATTCCAGCAGCATGAGTTGAAACATGACGGTATATTCCCTCAAGCTTAAGAGAGATATCAAGGAGTTTTGCAATTACTTCATCACTGTCCCTTTCTTTCTGCAGATTTTGATCAAACTCTATCGCTTGTGATAAAGTTACAGGGTTTACTGGATTAAACGGAACCATTTTGGATATTTTATCCACCTGAGCGTAAGGCATCTGCAGCACCCTACCAACGTCACGCAGCACAGCCCTAGCCTGCAATTTTCCGAAAGTGATTATTTGAGCAACATAACCGTACTTCTTCCAAACATAATCAATAACTAAGTCCCTCTTTTCCTGGCAGAAATCAATATCAAAGTCAGGCATCGATATACGATCAGGATTTAAAAATCTTTCAAAGATCAGACCAAATTTTATTGGATCAAGATCTGTAATTTGTAGTGCCCAAGCAACAATTGATCCAGCACCAGAACCCCTTCCTGGACCAACTGGAACGCCATTTGCTTTGCTCCAACGAATAAAATCAGAAACTATCAAAAAGTAGCCAGCGTAGTTCATCGAAGTTATTATGCCCAGCTCGTAATTTAGCCGATTGTGGTATTGCTTAAGGCTTATGTCCGTTTCAGTTGCAATACGAAGCTCTAATCCCGCAATCGACTGCTCCCTCAATTCTTCATTCTCAGTTTTATTTTCTCGACAAGGAAATTTAGGCAAAATAGGCTGCCTACTTCTTGGCATGTAAGAGCATCGTCTAGCTACTACTAAGGTGTTATAAATTGCTTCGGGGATATCGCTAAACAGCTCCTCCATTTCTGCCACAGATTTGAAATAATGCTCAGTGGTTAGCTTTTTCCTGTTATTTTCGAGAGCATAACTACCCTCTGATATACACGTTAATATATCATAAGCTTCATAGTCAGATCTATTTGTAAAGAATACGTCATTTGTTGCAACTAGTGGTATATTGCGCTGATAAGCAAAGTCTATCAAAGCTCCTTCAAGCTCTAGCTCTTTATTCAGCCCATGACGCTGCAATTCAACATATAAATGACCATCGAATGCTGAAAGCAGTTTTTCAACCGTTTCTTTATCTTGCCCCAATAATAGTTGAGCCAAACATCCACCGGTTAAAGCGATTAGACCCGTACTTAAATTCAATAGCTCATCAAAATCAACGTAAGGAATATCGCTGTTGTTCTTGCGCTTTCTAAAAGACTCACTCACCAAAGTGACTAAATTAGTGTACCCTTGTTCATTTTTTGCAAGCAATAATATAGATAAATTTTGTTCTGAATGTTTAACTATAATATTGCATCCTATTATTAGCTGTATTCCCCTACCTGCTGCATATTCTGCAAATTCGAGTGAGCCAAATAAATTACCTGAATCAGTAATTGCAACCGCCGGCATTTTATTTCGCAAACAAAGACCGATCAGCTCCTCAATTTTAACCGAGCTTTCAAGCAGCGAATAAACACTATGAACACGTAAGTGTATGAACATAAAAAACTTTAGATGAGCAATAGAAGGATAACATTAATTTACCCGTAAGGATATGAAAAGGTCCAACAGGAAAAACTTGACAAACCTTGCCATTCCCCTTACCATGACAGTAAGAGTATTTATCCTTGTTTTTGATCCGCGCGGGTTCAATAACAAAAATTCAGTAAAAAACTCAGATATTTATTGGCAAATTACATAAAAATTATAGCGGCTTTTTTTATTTTTTCTACATTCAGCCAAATCGCGCTTAAAATAAGCGTTAGCACATTATTACAACGCCAATTTAAATTATTATAGGGTCAAAACTCGCTATACGGGGGTTCTTTTGTCTTTTTTTTATTTAGTAAATTTCTTAATATTTATAGCTAAAGTAATTTTAGAGAGCCAGCGCGTGACGCTGGTTCCTGGATCCCAGTGTCGGAGCACTGGGATGACAACAAAGGGCTACTTGAATGATACCCATATTCCAGCATTTGATGCTGAAATCCAGAAATTTTTACTATAAATAAGCATATTGAGCACAAAATTATGCTAAAACACAACGTTTTGAGATTACGGAAAGCCAGTGTCAGCTACTTGGATGACACCACAGAGGGTACTGGGATTACACAAAAAGGGCTACTTAAATGACAAGATAGATAGAACTGGCATGAATTGGATTTGAGTAACTCAAATGACCAATGAAAACTGTAACCCTAAACATTGAAGCACTATTATGCACTAAATGATATTTACATACACTTATCATGCTAGTCATGACAAAAATAGTTCATACAATAAGCATGAATGAAATAATTGACATGATTTGGAAATGTATATATTAATAGTTAGTTAATTTATAGGATATGACTAGAAGGATTTTGAATGAAAATGAGTATCAAGCTTTTAAGCAGTTGTTTTTAATATTTAATATTCAAAAGAAGGGTGTGGTAAATTCTGATATTGAGAATATTAAGAAAAAGTTTAGTAAACAATATCGTGAATTATCGTTAAAATATCACCCAGATAAAAATCCAGATAATAAAGAAGCAGAGGAGCAATTTAAGGTTATTGCACAAAATAAACCATTTTTTGAAGAATTTGTAATAAAGCCGTTGGAGAAGGGTTTAAACAAAAGGAATAATTTAATGAAAGAATTACGTGGTAAGTTATGGAACCATAGTTATGAAGAATTGCAAGGATACTTAGGTGATAAGGGCAGAAATAAACTTCATAGTAAGCAGCAGTCAATTAACAATAATATAATTGCTTATTCAAAATATCCTTCTTATTCAAATCTCTTAGGAAGTATTTTAGTATTCTTCACATCCATTGCATTTTTTATAAGCAATGGTGTTACCTATAATGTCCCCTTAGCAGTAGGTTTTTTTGCTCCTTTGTTAGCAGAATTTGTTTTGAGTTCAGCTATCGCGAGCATTTATATTAGAAATGAAAAAGAGTTTAATAAGCAGACTAATATTCTATTATTGTCTAACTTTGACCAAGAATGCGAAGATTTTTCAGAAAGCGATAGGACTAAATTAAAGTGGCTAAAAAATTCATTTATTTTGAGCAATATAGTCTGTACATCTTTAATGTTCTTCGGTGTGGGATTAGATTTAGTTGCCAATGGCTTTGGTATAACTAACTCTATGATGTTATCACTGCCATTAAGCTAAGGGAAAGAGAAGTTAAGATTGGACAAAAAATTTGAAGTGATTGATAATTATGGTAAATACTAGGGTGAATTTTTAAGAAAAGGGAGTCTGAAAAGTGCAAGTTATTTAAAAAAGTAATAATTGCAGGTTATTTTGCAAAGAATGTACTAATGCAATGATACTGAAAAGATATCTTGAATTTAAAACACATGTTTTCTAGCTCTTTTCTGGTAGTTGAGTGAACGAATATCAGATATCTTATGACGATCAACTCTTCTCCCTTTTCTTACCACTAAAGTGTTCATCAAAAATAACTGTGATAGTCGATCCATAATGCAGTCTATGTCTGACTCTGTAGAAAAAATATCAAAGGCTAAGTTTTTAATCGCATTAAATGAGACAGATTTATTGATGCTTTTTTTTAGTTTACTATTCTGTGCGCTCAATGTCTCTTCATCATCTTCTATCATGATACTTTCTAGATTACTGATGAAGATAGTTGACCAAAAATCCTACTTGATAGTTTCAATACTTTTTCCTGTGAAATTCTCTAAATTTAATCTTCCCTTCAGCCTAGAAAAAAATGTTTCTACTCCCCAGCGCAAGTAATATAATCTCTCAAACTCTTCGACTGTAAAACTTTGCTCATCTAACAGAGATGTTACTAACACTTCAACTTCTCCAGAAGAAAGTATTATTTTGACTAACCTGAATTTCATCTCATCAGGTAATCCTAGCTTTCGTAGCTGTCTTGCTACTTTAATAGGTGCGGTAGACACTACCACCATACTAGATGGGCTTTCCGGCTTAAACATAGCGTTTATTTCATTGAAAGACGAACTTGGACAGCGAATTATATAATTGATTTTCCTTCCTGTAAGCTCAGCAAGAAATCGATAAGATACGTATCCTCTATCACAGATTAACAAATCGTCTGATTTTATGGATTCAAGCATACCGATCGCTAAATCAACCTCATAGCTGTCACCTCTACTTAGCACAGATTTTATTGCAATATTATTTAGCACATCGTAGCAAACTTCAAAGGTTGCACTTGTATAGTCTTCAAATCTCTGGATTCCATTCCATACTGCTCTTGAGCCAAACTCGCCTATTATTTTGTCGCTCTTTGGCAGAATCAGTATTGAAGCATCAAATGCAAGTACTCTGAAGCCATGGTGGGTTTTAAATTCCTGATCTTGGTAGTATAGGGAAACTATATCATCATTTAACTCTGAAAACGCAGTATGCTTTAGCTTCTTTCTTGCTTGAGTAAATGCACTTGCCGTAATTGTGTAATCTTTTCTTGTATGCAGAACAAACTCATTAAGCATTACTTGTAATGACTTTACACTCTTTCTAAAAATCAGGAGAAATACATTAATGAAGGGCAGCTTTCTTTTTCGTGAGAAGTCTTTTGAGGATGCTCTGTGTGCGTTTATAAAGTTTAAACTCATCAATTTATTTTTTATAAACATGATTATTCTTTTTTTTACTCATGTCATTACTTCTTTTAATTTGTGGATCTTACCTGATTTTACAATACAGTCCATCACTTTCCCTTAACTTAATGGCAGTGATGATGTTATCCGGCTTATTACTTTCATTACCATTCACGCTTTTAATTGTTGCTTTACCTGTTTTAAATGCTGCAAGTAATTATATTCTCAAAAAGACAACTATAAATTTAATTGAGGAGCAATTTAAAGGTGATGGTCAGTTTATAGAAGTTGATAACGAAAAGCCAAGCAGTACTATGAGCAATCAAAGTTATTTTCCCATCGGTCAGTTAAGTCTCACATATCATTAAAGTTAGTATTCTCCATAGCGAAGTCTCTGGCTAGAAATAACGAGCCACAGATCAGTATGGTTTTGATGTTTTGGATAGAGGCTTTTAATATGTGATTTAATATTGCATCGCCGATTGATTCACATTCAATAGCGTTTACTCCTATATTATTAGCTCCTTCTCTAATTGAACTTGTATTTGTTGCTTTAGGCTCAGATTTAACACAAACTGCGCATAATAGTTTGATATATGGCTTTAAGTGCTCTAAGAACTCTGCCACGTTTCTGTTGCGAGTGACACCAAAAATCACATAAACACCTTCAGCAAAATTGTCTCTTATCCACTGAGCTAACACTCTGGCACCATCGTTGTTGTGTGCACCATCTAGAAATAATTGCCAATCTTTTGGTAATAAAGAAATTAAATTACCTTTTTTTATAGACTCTAGCCGCGCAGGCCAATAAGTGCGCTGTAAACCTGAAGCAATGTCCTCTTTTCCAATATCAAATCCATATTTTCCACTTAAAATGCTACATGCTACAATGGCAGTTCCTGCATTGATTATTTGGTGATCACCCTTTAAAGATGGCAGAGAAAATTCTATTGATTGAATAGCTGATTGAAAGACCATTCTGTTATTCTGTTTTTCGCAATTCCATTCAAGCCCTCCTCTGTACAGAGGAGATCTCTTATTTATTGCATGGTGTTCTAGCGTATTTATTATAGATTTCTCTTGTGGCGCTATTACGCAAGGAACATTAGGTTTCATTATTCCAGCTTTTTCACTTGCTATAATCTCCACAGTAGGACCAAGATATTCTGTATGATCAAGGGCAATGGCAGTGATAATTGTTAAAATCGGATTATCTATAACATTTGTTGCATCAAGCCTTCCACCCATACCTACTTCAACTAAACTAATATCAGCTTTATGACGAGAAAAAGCTAAGAGAGCTGCAATTGTTGTAGCTTCAAATAGAGTAATAGATTGCTTTCCAATTGCGATGCGACATTCTTCTAACAAATTATATAATTCATTGTCGTCGATATGGCTGCCTGCAACAACTATTCTCTCATTAAAATTCACTAAATGTGGAGAAGTGTATGCATGAACCTTATATCCTGCTGCTTGCATTATATATCTTATAAACGATAGTGTCGATCCTTTACCATTAGTTCCAGCTATGTGAATTATTGGCGGTATTTTTTTCTCAGGATTGCCTAATCTATTGAGAAAGCTTTTTATGCGGTCAAGAGAAAAATCCTTTGGTCTACTGCCAAGCGGCTTAGGCCAATGAGGCATGTACATCATGGATTATTGTTACATTTTAATTCGTCTATTACACTTGCCATGCCATGCGTGTCGATTTTTTCACTAAATTGAGAACGTTGATTAATGGCAATACTTATCCCACTCATTATAACATCGTTTATTAAGAAAGAACTATCACTTTTAGTAACTTTAAAGTCAATATTTGTAAATTCCTCATCACCATAAGAAAGTCTTGTTCCTATCAGACAGGTTTCATTGTCAACTGCTTTTGTACTCATTATGATCATTTCACTATTATTTATGTATTTATACAAGATTTTAGCGCACAAACGCGTGAGATATACTTCATATTCTTTTAGAAAATTTTCTTTTTCTCTCTGAGTAGCCAATTTCCAATATTTCCCTATGACAAATCGAGATATTCCTTTGAGGTTAACGTTATTCTGAATGATCTCCCGAAGCTTTTCGTGTACATGCTCTAGATTTTTTCTGTTTCCTTTCATAGATGTGCTGTCTACTTGCTGCTTCATGACAAGCACAAAAGTTTTGTGACCTATGCAATTAGCGTAAGCGCTTGAATAGGTTATAATAAAAATAATTAAGAGTTTAATAATGTTCATAAGATATATTTATTAGCTATGATACTAAAAATGCAAAATTTAACAAAGGCAAAATAATAATCGCTAGCTTTAATATATCTATAGACATACTCTATATAAATAATCTATAATTAATGGGGGTCTGTGCTATACGTTATGAGTTAAGTTAAATTTCCCGAGCGATAATTTCTGATCAAGGGGATTGCCTCTGTTAATTTCATTGAAATTAGTACGTGATACCCACTTTAACTTTAGGTCTCAGGAATCTACTAAGACTGACGGTAGATACGGATCCCATTTTCATTATTCAGGTTTATGTTATACCAATATAAAGAACAAGGTATCTTTTTCTGTTCATCTCATGAGATATTTCAAGTTGTAATTGACGTTGAGAAGTATCCTGATTTTGTTCCTTGGTGCAAAGCTGTTTACATAAAGGAAAAAACTGATAGCCAAATGATTGTGGATCTCCTCGCAGCTTTTCATGGTATTAAAGGAAGCTACACATCAGGAGTGACCTTCCTTTCTCCAAGTGGAACAAATGAAAGTTGGATAAAAGCTGTGTCATCAAATGGAATATTTAGACATTTATACAACGAATGGAAATTCACTCCTATGAACGAAAATAAAACTATGGTAGAGTTCTATATAGAGTTTGAATTTAAATCCAACTTGTTTTCCACTTTATTAAAGTCAGTATATAAGTATACACAAAGCAAAATAATTGCTGCATTCAAAGACAGAGTCGAAAGCCTTGCCAAGTAAAAGTTATCTTGACATTATTTATATAAATGCATTATTTTTTTAATAAGTTAAGTGTTTCTATTGTAATGATTTTTAGATTATTGTTTTTACTAATTTTTATAAGTGTTAGTTCTTATGGAGCTATTGAACAAAACTTACCCAATACTCGAAACACTGATGAAATAACACCAAAAGAACTACTATCACTATTGCCTGATGATAAATTATTAGGAGATCCAAAAGCACCAATTTTAATGATAGAATACGCCTCACTCACTTGTTATCACTGTTCTCTTTTTCATAAGAAAGTTTTTCCTAAAATCAAAGAGAAATACATAGACACAGGTAAGATGTTATATGTATTTCGTCATTTCCCTTTAGATTATAGAGGTTTAAAGGCTGCAATGCTGAGTCATTGCTATGAAAAACAAGAAGACTACTTTAATTTTAACAAAGCTGTTTTTAATGCAATAGACTCGTGGAACTACTACAATTTCAGTGACTTAACTGTATTACAAAGAATTGCTTCACTAAGCAATTTGAAGCAAGATGCATTTAACCAATGCATTAATGATAAAAAAATGATGGACAAAATTATAAATGATAAATCACTGGCAATTGATAAACTTGGTATCACGGCTACTCCAATATTTATCATCAAGCTTAACGATGATAAATATTATGTAGAGAATAGTAAAATCAAACATGAAGGATATAAAGAGCTAAAATACTTCACTAACGTAATAAATGAATTATATGGAAAAGCTATAGTGAAATAGTACCACTGCAGCTTACCACATAAAGACTCTATACTGAATCATTGCTTTTTGCCGCTGTTTGTTGCTTTTTACGCTCAAACTCTCTTTTTTTACTGTGCCAAGCATAGTAATACATGGCAATTTTATTCTCTATTAATACTATCGTTCCATCATAAAATTGGACCATATCCATAACTTTTTTCTGAGCTTCGTTAAAGCGTTCTTTGTACTTCTCGCGGTAAGCTGGATTGTATAGTAATCTCACCCCTTCATTATTATTAGACTTTTTGTTTAACGTTTCAACTTCATTAGCAATGTTATAAGACATATAACCCCCTCTAATTGATTATAAAAAATTACATTTTAAGAGAGATGTGAATAAACAACTCCTTAATTCTAGTATAACAATTGATTATTATACTAGTTAACCATAGTAAAATATATAATAATTTTTGTCACTTAAAATTTTACTTTATAAAATAACAACTTAAAATAAAAGTTTTTATTATTTTAAACTATATTATTATATCTACAAATCTTGTATAGATTGAACCTCCCTAATTTATATTATAAAACTTAATGCGTCATAACTTTAGCACAAAATCGTTGTACATAAGAAACTTATTTGCAAAAGAGTATAAAAAAATAGAAGAATATTGTACTCTTGAGAAGGGGCAACGTATTCAAATTACTCCTGAAGAAGGAAAGTTACTCAGTTTATTTATCAAAATTCATAAAATCAAAAGTATCGTTGAAATTGGCACGTTATATGGTTATTCGTCAATTTGTATGGTAAAGGCTCTATCGGAAGACGGTCATATATATACAATAGAAAATAATCCTCAGCATTGCAAAATAGCAAAAAAAAATTTTAGTATTTTTAATCTGAGTGACAAAATTTCTTTAATAGAAGGCAATGCATTGGAAAAACTTAATGAATTTTCAGCAAAAGCACCTTTTGATATGATATTCATCGATGCTGATAAAGTTAGTTATCCTAAATATTTAGATTGGGCAGAGCTATACATTAAACAAGATGGGCTGATTGTTGCAGATAATACTCTATTGTTTAACACAGTATTCTTAGAATCCCCTCCAAAAAGAGTGTCAGAGAAGTCATGGCATGCTATGAGAGAGTTTAATGATAGATTGTCAGATGAAAAGAAATATTTCTCTATATTGATTCCGACTGATGAAGGAATGACTGTAGCTTTAAAGCTAACGTAAGTTAAAAATCAAGATCAGCATAATGTTTAGGAGGAGTTAAGCCAAAAACTCTCTCTAATAATATTTCGCGAAAGCAAGGCCTTGATTTAACAATGGAGTACCATTCTTTTAAAATCTTACTTTTTTCCCATGGAAAACTATTTACGTAGTCTATTATAGAAATATGCGATGCTAAGGTAATATCGGCCAAAGTGAACTTATCGGTTGCAAGCCAAATATTTTTGCTAATTAAGTATTCAATGTATTCTATATGGTAAGATAGGTTATGTTGAGCTGCATGAAGAAACCTAGAGTCAGGGCTGCGGTTAATTATCACTTTTTCGTTTATGACATATTTAGTAACTTCATTATAAAATTTATTGTCAAACCAGTTAATTAAAGCACGTGTTTTAGACTTAATAACAGTAGAAGAGTCGAGCAGTTTGATGTTGCTGCTATAAGTCTCCTCTAAATATTCACAAATAGCGTTACTATCTGCTATAATAAGGTTGTTATCCATAAGCACTGGTACCTGTCCAGTTGGATTAATCTTCATGAATTCATTCCGCTTCTCCCATGGATTTTCGTATACCAAATCGCAACTCAGCTTTTTCTCCTTGAGAAGAGCTCTAACTTTTCGTGAAAACGGACAAAGAGGAAAATGATACAAAATCATAATATTCCTCTTTTGTTGTCCCAGTACCTATAGGTTGTCATGCAAGTAGCTGACACTGAAATCCAGCTTATTTCATTATAGACATTATTTTTAACATGTACTCCTAGAATCCATTGTCCATTGTATAATTTCCAAATATTTTTATACTTGGATCCCAGTGTCACGCACTGGGATGACATAAATAAACGCTGAAATGGCATAAATAAACATTGGAGCGACAATCTTATAATAACTTGCATAACAACTAACTTTTTGTTTATTTGAAAGTAACAGTGTACGAAATTTAACATATCAAGCTATCGAGCTGATATAGAATATACCTTGCTAAATAAAAAAAAAAGTATAACCTTTTATAAGGTATGCAGGCAAAAATTCTGTAACTTGGTCAGGTCAGAAATGAAGCAACCATATCAGAACCTTTTTGGGTTGCATACCTATTTGTACTATTTGTTTTATTCTAGGCTATGAACATAGCATTAAAATATCGTCCTAGTAGCTTTAAGGATTTAGTAGGTCAAGATATATTGGTGCGTATACTAAAAAACGCTTTTACTCTTAACAAAATTCCACAATCTATACTGCTTTCTGGCAGTAGTGGGATTGGTAAAACTACTACTGCCAGAATAATAGCTTTATGTTTGAATTGTTCATTAGGACCAACTTTTGAACCTTGTGGATTATGTACAAATTGTCTGGCGATAAAAAATTCAAGTCATCCAGATGTAGTTGAAATCGATGCAGCAAGTCACACTAGCATTGAGGACGTTAGAGTGATTTTAGGGGATATTTGCTATTTACCGATAAGTTCTAAATTCAAAGTTTACATTATAGATGAAGTACACATGTTATCTAGTAGTGCATTTAATGCATTACTTAAAACTCTAGAAGAACCACCATCTAACGTAAAGTTTATTCTGGCAACTACAGAAATAAAAAAGATACCAATAACTATTATTGCACGTTGTCAAAGGTTTGACTTATATAACATTCCTTCAGCTAAGATAGTGGGGCGTTTAAATGATATTGCACAAAAAGAAAATTATTTTATTGAAAAAGAAGCATCAGAATTAATTGCTCACCACTGTAGTAATTCAATGCGTAACGCTTTATTTTTGATGAATCAAGCAGTGCTATATAGCAAAGATGGTACAATATCCACTCAAAGTGTTACAGACATACTTGGTCTAGTAGATAGAAACGTTATATTTGATCTACTGGAAGCAGTATTAGATAGTGATTTACAGAAGGCTTTGTCAGTATTCGATAACGCGGTAAAGACAGCAAACTCACTCAATATTTTTGAAGATCTGCTGCAAACAATCCAGTTAGTGTGCCGTTTTTTAATTACAAAAGAGGTTGATACAGGATGTGAGAAGAGCAGAGTAAAAGACTTGAGTACAAAGAAGTCTTTAATATTTTTTTCGAGATTGTGGAAGGTGTTGCTTAAAAGTATTCAAGATATAAAAGTTTCAACATGCAATGAGGTTGCTGCTGAAATGATGTTAATTAGCCTTTGTTATCTTTCCGATTTACCTTCTCCGGAACAGGTGATCAAGAAAGTTCTTTCGCAGAGTATACAGCAGGGAAATACGCGTAATATAGGAAGTGAACAGCAACAAAATTATGATTTTAATAAGGTTTTGCAGTTATTAAGGCAGAGTAACCAAATTTATCTTTACAAACAACTGTGTAGTAATCTACAATTAATAGATTGTAGACTTGGGTATTTAAAATTAAAAGCTGTATCTAAGTTGAATAGTAATTTTTGTAATGACTTGAAAAATTACTTAAATCAAGCTACTAAGCAGGAGTGGGTTATTATAGTTGATACGAGTTATATGAACAGGGAAGTGAGCAATTTAAATTATGCACCTGCAGTTAAGGGTATACTGGATACGTTTAAAGGTGCAAAGGTGGTTAATGTGGAAAATAAGGAGTAAGTTGTGGATTTCAGTCAAATAATGAAGCAAGCGCAGGAAATGCAAAAGAGGCTTGCGGAAGCTCAAGAAAAATATATTGGAAAAGAGTTTCAAGGTATTTCTGGTGGTGGTAAAGTTTCTGTATTAGTGGAAGTTATAAAAATAGGTAGCTATAAAGCTAAAAAGGTAAACATAGACTTAGAGCTTATGAGAAATGAAGAAAAAGATATAGTAGAAGATTTAGTGACAGCAGCGTTTAATGATGCTATTAAAAAAGCAGAAGAGGATATGGCAAATGCAACTTCTGATCTTGCAGGTGTGATGGGTTTACCACCTGGATTTAAACTTCCTTTTTAATCTGTATTACTAAAATTTCTCTTGATGTAATAACTAAGTATTTTCTTTTTACTATTTCTAATACTAGTATTTCTTAATGTAGCATGTTTACATTACTGCACGAACATGAAGCAAGTTACAGTGGTAAAAACAAAGCAGAAGATAAAAAGACTAGTGAAGTGAAAATCAAGAACGAAAAAAGTCATATAATCCTGTTTATTTATTAATAAAGCCTTTGTGTTCTTCTGAAAAGAAGTTAAGATATAGAATATTTTGTGTTATTAAGTTAGCACTTGACTTAACTTTAGTTATCATTTAGACTGCTAAAGTGGAATTTTAATTTTTTTTAACGAGGGCAATTATGCATTATAAAAAGTTTTTTTCAGCAGCTGCTTTAGTGACGTTGCTAAGCCTATCAAACTCTGCTTTTTCATCAGATCCTATTGGTCCAATAAGTGATGAAGAAACCAGCTACTACGTTCGTTTGCAATATAATGGTGAAATTTCACCTTTCAAGACAAAAATTGATGGTATTGAGTATAAAAAAGATAATAACGACGCTCAAGATCCTTTAAAAGCATCTTTTATGGCTGGTAGTGGTGCATTTGGTTATAAAATGGATGACATCAGAGTTGATGTTGAGGGACTTTACTCACAACTAAACAAAAACGACGTTATTGGTGCAGAATTTACTCCAGCAATTGTTGCAGACAATGTGACAGCTTTTTCAGGATTAGTTAATGTTTATTATGATGTAGCAATCGAAGATATGCCTATCACTCCATACGTTGGTGTTGGTGTTGGTGCAGCATATGTAAGCAATCCTTTAGCAACAAAAGTTGCTGGTGATAAAGACTCTGGATTTGGTTTTGCTTATCAAGCGAAAGCTGGTGTCAGTTATGACGTAACTCCAGAAATCAAACTTTACGCTGGCGCTCGCTATTTTGGTTCTTATGGCGCTAACTTTGATGGAACAAAACAAGATCCTGATGATCCAGAGAAAAAGGTTACTGATAAAGGCGCACACAAAGTTTTTTACAGTACTATTGGTGCAGAAGCTGGAGTAGTGTTTAATTTTTAGTCTATCTCAGTCTTGTTATCCCAGTGGGTTTTTCTTGTCATTCAAGTAGCATGACACTGGGATCTAGAAAAAAGAAATGTGAATTCCAGTGTTTGAACACTGGAATGACACATTGTTTATTTAAATTATAGCGTTTATTGTTACGCGCTAGTAATTTTAATCAGGTAGCTGATGTTGAAGTGTATTGTTGCTAAGATTTCAATTGGATGGAAAGTTGTGCTTTTTTTAATTAAAGCTTGAATTTCTCACTAAAAATCAATATATTATATACATGGAGTTTTAATTTAAGTTATTATGTTGACCCCAGTAGCGAATTTATATGTTAATAGTAGCACTAATCTTATGCAATATATTGCTGAAGTGCGAAAATTTCCTATGCTTTCCCAAGAAGAGGAAGTGCGATTAGCAAAAAATTGGCAAGAACATAAGGATATTTCTTCTGCTCACAAGTTGATTACCAGCCATTTGAATTTAGTAGTAAAAATTGCAATGAAATTTAAGAACTACGGGCTATTGTTGATGGACTTGTTCATGGAAGGAAATATGGGTTTAATGCATGCAGTGAAAAAGTTTAATCCTGACTTGGGATTTCGTTTTTCAACTTATGCAGTATGGTGGATTGAAGCTTCAATAAAAGACTTTATATTGAAATCTTGGTCACTTGTGAAAATAGGTACAACGCAAGCGCAAAGGAGATTATTTTTTAGTTTACGTAAAATGAAAAAAAGAATTTTACAATACACAAACAGAGAAACTTTGAGTAACGAAGAAATAAAAGCAATATCAAGTGAGCTTTCTGTATCTGAAGAAGATGTTGTACAAATGAACTATCGTTTGGCTTGTAAGGATCAGTCGTTAAATAATTGTATAAAAATAGGTGACGACTCTAAAAAGGAGTTACAAGATATGATTCCGTGTAATTTAGTCAGTCAAGAAGTAGCTTACCAGAATCATGAAGAAAAGGCATTAAAAGAAACAATTTTAAGCAATGCATTGACAACTCTTAACGAAAGATCAAGAGACATTTTTATTAGCAGATATTTGTCTGAGAGTAATCAAACTTTGGACGAGCTTAGCAAAAAATATTGTGTTTCAAGAGAAAGAATAAGACAGTTGGCTGAGCAAGCGATGAGTAAGGTAAAACAACATATAAAATCAGAGAGTTTGAAACTTGGTTTACATGCGTAGTCTTTTCGTATTTCTAATATTTTTTTCAATAGGCACCTTTGCATCGGTTAGTAACGTACAACTGAACGAAAAATATAAAGATTGGTTTGTGTATACTGCATTGGAAGATGGTGAAAAAGTGTGTTACATTGTATCCTACCCTAAGAAAAAAAGTGAACATTATACAGCCGATCGCAAACCGTATGTAATGATCAGTTACGTTGATAAAAAAGCAGATGAGGTAAGCGTCACTTCTGGTTTTCAATATAATAAGGAGCCTGTAATTCTCAATATTGATAAAAAAGCTAAATATCAATTGCCGATAATACAGGGAAGTCTTGCGTGGTCAGATAATACAAAAACGGACCAAGATTTGATTCTAAAAATGAAGCAGGGATTATCAATGATAGTTAATGGAAAAGTAAAAACAGCAAATGTTGATGATACTTATTCCTTGCTTGGGTTTCAAAAAGCGTACCAAAAAATGCATGATTTATGCCATACAAAGTAAATTATTGATCACTAAAGTATAATATAGGCTGTTTTGTCTCTCAGACAAAAATATGGATATCACTTTACATAGAATATGAATATCATTTAAAATATATTTTTGAGAATTAATATGTCAGAAATTGCAGATGTAGGAATCAAAGAACAAAGTACTGTGTGTGAACAAATGCGTTTTAGTGTAAGTCGTGCAAGTCTTTTAAGCACGTTATCGAAAGTAAGTGGAGTGGTTGAAAGGCGCAACGCGATAGATGTTTTGGCATGTATAAATATCAAAGCACAGTATGGCAGCATAAAACTGAAGGCTACTGATCTTGATATTTCAGTATTTGCCTCACTTGCTGCAGATATATCAACGGAAGGAGAAGTGAAAATCTCAGCACATACTTTATATGACATAGTGAAGAAGTTGCCAACTGATTTGGATGTCAATTTCGAAATGAATAACCAAGGAAAATTATTGATATCCTGTGGAAATGCAAATTTTTCTTTACCGAATGTAGTTTCAAATAACTTTCCTGTCCTTGAAGAAGATGGTCATCGATACAATTTCACTCTACTAAGTGCAGATTTGGTAGACTTATTGACTAAAACAAGGTTTGCTGTGTCGCTAGATGATACAAGGTATAATTTAAATGGGATATATATACATACAGATGAGCAATTTCTGTACTGCGTTGCAACTGATGGCCACCGTTTATCACGTATGAAGAGCCATAAGCCTAAAGATATCAACGGCAAATTTGGTGTGATCATTCCACGTAAAACTATCATGGAACTGTTGAAAGTATTGGGTGATTGTAATGAGGTTAATGTAAAACTTTCAGATAGAAAAATCAAATTTACATGTGGTGAGTATATTCTAATATCAAAACTGATAGATGGGACTTTTCCAGATTATAAAGCCGTTATCCCAACGTCTCAAGATAAACAAATGATTGTTGAGAGTAGTAAGCTTGCTAGTGTTATAGATCGAGTTTCTGTTGTTGTGTCCGATAAAATAAAATCCATTAAATTTTCATTGCAAAAGAATTTATTAACTCTACATTCAAACTCCCAAGAGTGTAGTGATGCAACTGAGTCTATAGAGGTGGATTACGATGGAGCTCTTGTGGAAGTAGGATTTAATTCTCGTTATTTGCTTGATGTTTTATCCTGTATAAAAAATAAGTGTAAATTTAGCTTGTCAGATGGTAATAGTGCTACAATTATCACTGATGAAGATGATTCAAGTGCACTATATATAGTGATGCCAATGAGGACTTAAGCTAGTAATCTATCTTTACTAAGTATAAGCCGCAAGGTGGTGCAGTGATTCCAGCAGCGTTTCTTTTACATTGACTTAATATATTTAGCATTTCTTGTGGATTAGTTCTGTTTTTTCCAAATTCAACTAAAGTGCCAACAATGATCCTCACTTGGTTATGTAAAAAGGAAATAGCAGATATTTTGATGTGTATATGACTTCCATTTTGTACTATATCAATATCGTCGATTGTTCTGACCGGATTTGTAGCTTGACAATCTTTTGAGCGGAAGCTTGAAAGATTATGTTTTCCAAGCAGGTGTCTAGCAGCTTCACGCATGATGTTTACGTCAAGTGGGTTAAATACTTGCCACACATAACCGATTTCCAGAGCTGCAGGAGCGTAGCGATTAATTATTCTATATTCATAATATCTTTTTTTTGCTGAGAAGCGTGCATGAAATGCATCATCTGCAACTTCTGCACCAAGCACAACTATAGGAATCGCTTTTAAGTGATAGTTTATTCCATTTCTTATTCTGTAAAGCTCAAATTGCCTTTCCATATCAAAATGAGCAACTTGCCCTAAAGCATGAACCCCTGCGTCAGTTCTGCCACCACAATTCAAAGTGACTTTCTCACCGCTAAAATTAAATATAGCGTTTTCTATGGTCTCCTGAATTGAGTTAGCAGGGTGTTGTTGCTTCTGCCAACCAGAGAAACCACTACCATTGTATTCTATCGTTATTTTGTATCGCACTACAAAGTCTATCTATCTTAATATAATTTAGGTCACTAACGTTCTTCGTTATTAAAAAACCCTTGGCAGATTGTTCGCGTTCAATTACCATGGAGAT